>NZ_JAYWVC010000146.1:0-20483 GCF_036281785.1 Streptomyces chiangmaiensis
GGGAGGGCGAACGCTCGTCGTGTCGATTCGGGTCGAGGGCTCTTCGCCGAACGGGATGGACTCCCCCAGGTCGACGTAGAGGTCGACGTAGGCGTAGTCGGCCAGCACGGGCACGGCAAGGTCGGCCAGTTCCTGCCCGGTCCGCATGACGTCCAGGGTGCTGCCGATGCGACGCAGCCTGAGCCGACCCCGGAAGCCGGAGCCGAAAAGCCGAAGGCCGGCTCTCCCGAAGAAGGAGAGCCGGCCGACGGCCCAGAGACGGCCCAGGGGAGCGGTTGCCCGCTCTGACCTGGGGCGATATCACACGTCGAAGTAGAGCTCGAACTCGTGCGGGTGCGGACGCAGCTGCAGCGGGGCGATCTCGTTCGTGCGCTTGAAGTCGACCCACGTCTCGATCAGGTCGGTCGTGAAGACGTCGCCCTGGAGGAGGAACTCGTGGTCGGCCTCGAGGGAGTCGAGGACGGCCGGCAGCGAGGTCGGGACCTGCGGGACGCCCGCGTGCTCCTCGGGAGCCAGCTCGTACAGGTCCTTGTCGATCGGCTCGGCCGGCTCGATCTTGTTCTTGATGCCGTCCAGGCCCGCGAGCAGCAGGGCGGAGAAGGCCAGGTACGGGTTGCCGGAGGAGTCCGGGGCACGGAACTCGACGCGCTTGGCCTTCGGGTTCGAGCCCGTGATCGGGATACGCATGGCCGCGGAGCGGTTGCGCTGCGAGTACACCAGGTTGACCGGCGCCTCGAAGCCCGGCACCAGGCGGTGGTAGGAGTTCACCGTCGGGTTGGTGAACGCCAGCAGCGACGGGGCGTGCTTGAGGATGCCGCCGATGTAGTACCGGGCGGTGTCCGACAGGCCCGCGTAACCGGCCTCGTCGTAGAACAGCGGGTCGCCGCTGTTCCACAGTGACTGGTGGACGTGCATGCCCGAGCCGTTGTCGCCGAAGATCGGCTTGGGCATGAAGGTCGCGGTCTTGCCGTTGCGCCAGGCGACGTTCTTCACGATGTACTTGAAGAGCTGCAGGTCGTCCGCGGCGGCGAGCAGCGTGTTGAACTTGTAGTTGATCTCGGCCTGGCCGGCGGTGCCCACCTCGTGGTGCTGGCGCTCGACCTTCAGGCCGGCCTTCTCCAGCTCCAGGGTGATCTCGGCGCGCAGGTCGGCGAAGTGGTCGACCGGCGGGACCGGGAAGTAGCCGCCCTTGTAGCGGACCTTGTAACCACGGTTGTCCTCGAGGGCGCCGGTGTTCCAGGCGCCGGCCTCGGAGTCGATGTGGTAGAAGGCCTCGTTCGCGTTGGTGGCGAAACGGACGCTGTCGAAGACGTAGAACTCGGCCTCGGGACCGAAGTACGCGGTGTCGGCGATCCCGGTGGAGGCGAGGTACGCCTCGGCCTTCTTCGCCACGTTGCGCGGGTCACGGGAGTACTGCTCGCCGGTGATCGGGTCGTGGATGAAGAAGTTGATGTTCAGCGTCTTGTCACGGCGGAACGGGTCGACCCGGGCGGTCGACAGGTCGGCGCGCAGCGCCATGTCGGACTCGTGGATGGCCTGGAAACCACGGATCGACGACCCGTCGAAGGCGAGCTCGTCGTCCGGGTCGAACGCATCGACGGGCACCGTGAAGTGCTGCATCACGCCCGGCAGGTCGCAGAAGCGGACGTCGATGAACTTGACGTCCTCGTCCGCGATGAACTTCTTGGCTTCGTCGGCGTTCTGGAACATCCAGCTCCTCCTACTCCCGACCGTCCTCGTCGGGGCGGTAGATCGTTCGTGCGGCCAGTGCGGTGGCACACGTTGCAGCCGACCATAAGGACGGGGCATTTCTCGGGCGTGACCCATTTGTTTCTCCCAGGTTAACCAGCCCGAGGCTCGATGACCCCGCCTTCCGGCCCGCCAAAAGGGGCGCAGTACCGTGGACGGGTGGACAACAGGCAAGCAATCGGATCCTGGCTCTCCGGTCCCCGCACGGCCCTGGAGGAAGCCGGGGCGGACCTCGGATACCGGGGAGAGCAGCTCGGGCTGCCGCAGGAGGGGCCGGGTTCGATCGCCCGCCCGGGCCGGCGCCTCGGCGCCCTCGCCGTCGACTGGGGGCTGTGTCTCTTGATCTCATACGGCCTGCTCGCGGACAGCTACAACCGGGCGGCCCAGGTCTGGGCGCCGCTCCTCCTCTTCGCGCTGATCGCTCTCACCGTGGGTACGGTCGGGTTCACCCCGGGCAAGCGGCTCTTCGGACTGCGCGTGGTGGCCCTGAACACCGGCCGGGTCAACCCGCTGCGCGCCCTGTGGCGTACGGTCCTGCTCTTCCTCGCCGTCCCGGCGCTGGTCTGGGACCGCGATGGCAGGGGCCTGCACGACCGTCTGGCCGGAACGGTGGAGATCAGGATCTGAGGGTCCGTCCCGCGTCCCTGGGGTGAGTGCCCCTTCAGGGCGGCGGAACCGTACCACCGGCCCGCGCTCCCGGACCCCGGAACAGACCATGGGCCCGGAGAACCTCCAAGGTTCCCCGGGCCCGGAAACGTCGGTTCGGCCCAGCGGCGGCGTCAGCGCAGACGACCGCCCCGCGGCATCCGCATCCCCTTCGGCATGGGCCCCTTCGGCAGCGGCATGTTGCTCATCAGGTCGCCCAGCGCCCGCAGCCGGTCGTTCGTCGCGGTCACCTGAGGACCGGTCAGCACCCGCGGGTACTTCAGCATCGTCGTACGGAGCTTCTTCAGCTCGACCTGGCCCTCACCCGTGCCCACGATCACGTCGTGCACCGGCACGTCCGCCACGATGCGCGCCATCTTCTTCTTCTCGGCGGCCAGCAGGGTCCTGACACGGTTCGGGTTGCCCTCGGCGACCAGCACGATGCCGGCCTTCCCGACCGCGCGATGCACGACGTCCTGGCTGCGGTTCATCGCGACCGCCGGGGTGGTGGTCCAGCCGCGGCCGATGTTGTCCAGGACCGCCGCTGCGGCGCCCGGCTGGCCCTCCATCTGGCCGAAGGCGGCGCGCTCGGCCCTGCGTCCGAAGACGATCGCCATCGCGAGGAAGGCGAGCAGGAAGCCGAGGATGCCGACATAGACAGGATGACCGATCAAGAAACCGATCGCGAGGAAGACACCGAAGGTGACGATTCCGACAGCCGCGAGTACAAGACCGATCTTCGGGTCGGCCTTGCGGGTCATCTTGTAGGTCAGGGCGATCTGCTTCAGTCGCCCCGCGTTCGCAGCGTCCGCTGCGGTTTCCTTCCTCGCCATGCCACGAAGTCTACGTGGCATGGCAAGCGGCGACGACGGCGGTGCCGCCGCGGCGGAGCGGTGGGGTCGCTCCGGAGAGTGCGGGTGTGGCTACGAGCGCGGCGCCACGGCGTCCAGGACGCGCTGCGCCTCGACGCGGTCCTTGGCGCGGCGGCGGTCCTCCAGGACGGAGGTCCAGGCGTTCCGGCGGGCGGTCCGCTGGCCGCCGCTCATGAGCAGCGACTCGATGGCACGCAGTGCACCGGTGAACGACGGAATGGCGGTGGCGCGGACAGGCGCGGCCTGCATGGTGGAGGTCCCCCTCGGATCGGCGGTTCGGGGCCCGGGCTGTACGTGGCGTAAGACCAGGGTCACTGATTGGTGTTACCAGGGCATGACCGACCGGTCAAACACCTATGAAGCCTTGATACGGGGGGCGAAAACCCTGACGCGGCCCTGACGCGCCCGCTAGCTGCGGGGACGTCCAGGACCGCGTCAATCGGCCACTACCCGGCGGTAGTTGCTTGTGCGGGGATTCACATCATGGAGCTGGCACGGAGTGCCAATCGTGTGGGCGCAGCCGGGTCAGACCGCCTGCGAGGCGACGTACGTGCCGCGCTTCTCGACGGCCATCCGGTAGAGCCGCCCGGCGCGGTACGAAGAGCGCACCAGGGGACCGGACATGACGCCGGAGAAGCCGATCTGCTCGGCCTCCTCCTTCAGCTCCACGAACTCGTTCGGCTTGACCCAGCGCTCCACGGGGTGGTGGCGGACGCTCGGGCGCAGGTACTGCGTGATGGTGACCAGCTCGCAGCCGGCGTCGTGCAGCTGGCGCAGCGCGTCGCTGACCTCCTCGCGGGTCTCGCCCATACCGAGGATCAGGTTCGACTTCGTCACCAGGCCGTAGTCGCGGGCGGCGCTGATGACCTTCAGGGACCGCTCGTAGCGGAAGCCGGGGCGGATGCGCTTGAAGATCCGCGGGACGGTCTCCACGTTGTGGGCGAAGACCTCGGGCCGGGAGGAGAAGACCTCCGCGAGCTGCTCGGGGACCGCGTTGAAGTCGGGGGCGAGGAGCTCGACCTTGGTGTGCCCGCCCTCGCGGCCGGCGGTCTGCCGGTGGATCTGGCGCACGGTCTCGGCGTACAGCCAGGCGCCGCCGTCCTCGAGGTCGTCGCGTGCGACACCGGTGATGGTGGCGTAGTTGAGGTCCATGGTGACGACGGACTCGCCCACGCGGCGGGGCTCGTCGCGGTCCAGCGCCTCGGGCCTGCCGGTGTCGATCTGGCAGAAGTCGCATCGCCGGGTGCACTGGTCGCCGCCGATGAGGAAGGTCGCCTCGCGGTCCTCCCAGCACTCGTAGATGTTCGGGCAGCCGGCTTCCTGGCAGACCGTGTGCAGGCCCTCGCTCTTCACGAGGTTCTGCATCTTGGTGTACTCGGGACCCATTTTCGCCCGGGTCTTGATCCACTCGGGCTTGCGCTCGATGGGGGTCTGGCTGTTGCGGACCTCCAGGCGCAGCATCTTGCGTCCGTCGGGTGCGACTGCGGACACATCGGCTCCCTGTAGCTTCGATTCTTCGGCGTACACCAGGGTACGCCCGTGTTTGTGGGCCCTACCGGTGAGGCCAACCCCAGGACCACGAGGGGCATTCCCCGGTCAGGCGGAGGCCTTCTCGATGACCCGCGGCTTGAGGTCCGCGTTCTCCAGTACGTCCTTCAGATGCCGCTCGACCACCGGCAGCACCTCGTCGATCGTCACGTCGCGGCCCAGCTCGTTCGCGAGGGACGCCACGCCCGCGTCGCGGATGCCGCACGGGATGATCTTGTCGAACCAGGTCATTTCCGGGTGGATGTTGAACGAGAAACCGTGCATCGTCACGCCCTTGGCCACGCGGATGCCGATCTGGGCGATCTTGCGGTCCTCGCGCCGCTGGCCCGCGTTGGACGGGGCGTACTCCGGGCCGTTGAGGCGCGGGTCGAACTCCTCGTCCTGCAGTCGCGGGTCGAAGTCGAGCGAGAGCCCGCCGAGCGCGGGGCGCTGCTCGACCGGGTCGCCGAGGACCCACACACCGCTGCGGCCCTCGACCCGGGTGGTCTCCAGGCCGAACTCGGCGCAGGTGCGGATCAGGGCCTCTTCGAGGCGGCGTACGTGGGCCACGACGTCGACCGGGCGCGGGAGCTTCTGGATCGGGTAGCCCACCAGCTGGCCGGGACCGTGCCAGGTGATCTTGCCGCCGCGGTCGACGTCGATCACCGGAGTGCCGTCCAGAGGCCGCTCGTCGTCCGCCGTGCGCCGGCCCGCGGTGTAGACCGGGGGGTGCTCGAGCAGCAGGCAGGTGTCCGGGATCTCGTCCGCGAAGCGGGCGGCGTGCACTCGGCGCTGCTCGTCCCAAGCCGCCTGGTATTCGACGGCCTCGGCCCCGAACCCCATGCGGACGAACCGCAACTCACTCACGGCAAGCGCCTCCCTAGAAGCCTCGTAAGGCGCGAACGGCGCCCACGCCACTGTACGTCCAGCCGGTGTGGTCCGGGTGTGGGCGGGGTGCCATCGCCCACACGCCGCCCCGTCAGCCCGACCGTCAATCCTCACACGATCGGATGAATGGATGTCGTTGCGTGCGACCGGCTGCTCACTCTCCGCTACATTCACGCCGTTCACATGGCCATCAGGGCTGCTCACAGGCGATACGGAGACCGCACCGCAGATGACGGAACGACCCGCGCAGCGCACCCCCAACCGACAGCTCGCCGCGCTCATCGCAGAAGCGGGGTTCTCCAACGCGGGTCTCGCCCGCCGCGTCGACCAGCTGGGCCTCGAACACGGGCTCGATCTCAGATACGACAAGACCTCCGTGACGCGCTGGCTGCGCGGACAGCAGCCGCGCGGCACCACGCCCGCCCTCATCGCCGAGGTGTTCACCCGGCGCCTCGGGCGCCGGCTCACGGCGCAGGACCTCGGGCTCGACGCATGCGCCCCGGTGTACGCGGGGCTGGAGTTCGCCGCCACCCCGGAGGAGGCCGTCGACATCGTCAGCGGCCTGTGGCGCAAGGACTCCGGCAGCCATGCCGAGCTGCGGAAGATCGCGTTCACCCCGGCCGGGCTCGTCGTACCCAGCCGGGACTGGCTGATCGGCCGGGCCGACGACAAGGTGAGCCGCGGCGAGGCGGCTCCCCGCATCCCGGCCCAGGGCCGTCCCGCGGTGCCCCGGCAGCGCGGCCAGTCGGAGCGCGGCCCCGGTCAGAAGGTCAGCGGAGGCGACATCGCCGCGCTCCGCTCGGTCGGCGAGCTGTTCCGTGCCCTCGACCACGCCTACGGCGGCGGCCATGCCCGCCAGGCGCTGGTGCGCTACCTGGAGCACGAGGCCGAGCCCATGCTGCGCGGCACCTACGGAGAGCAGACGGGCCGCCGCCTGTTCGCGGCGGCTGCCGATCTGACCCGGCTCGCGGGCTGGACGTCGTACGACATCGGCGCGCACGGCCTCGCCCAGCGCTACTTCGTCCAGGCGCTGCGGCTGGCCCAGGCGGCGGGGGACCGGATGTACGGGGCATACGTGCTGGTCACGATGAGCCGGCAGGCCGTCTACCTCGGCCATGGACGCGAGGCCGTGCAGCTCGCGCGCGTGGCGCAGCAGGGGGTCGGCACCTCGGCGCCGCCCGTCATTCAGGCGCTGCTGCACGCCGTCGAGGCGCGCGGGCACGGCGTGCTCGGCGAGGTACGCGCGTGCACCGCCTCGCTGGTCCGGGCCGAGCGGGCCCTCGAGGCCGCCCGTCCGGGCGACGAACTCCCGTACTGGGCACGGTTCTTCGACGAGGCGCAGCTCGCCGACGAGTTCGGGCACTGTCACCGGGACCTGCAGCAGTACCGGGCCGCCGTCCAGCACTCCGAGCGGTCGTTGCAGCTGCGGGCGGCCGGGTTCGCCCGCAGCCGGCTGTTCTGCCGGGTCGTGCTCGCCTCGGCGCGGCTCGGCCTCGGCGAGCTCGACCAGGCCTGCCAGTTGGGGGCCGAGGCCGCCGGGCAGGCGTCGGAGATGCGGTCGGTGCGGGCGGTCGAGTATGTGAGGGACTTCGAGCGCCGCCTGGAGCCGTACAAGGACGCGGCGCCCGTGCGGGGATACCGCGACAAGGTCGCCGCGCTCCGGTGAGGCTCAGGCCGCCGTGGGCAGCCGTTCCGCGGCGTGCATCGGGCCCGCGCCCAGGTCCGCCAGGACCGCCGAGGCGGCCCGGTTGCCGGAGTGCAGTGCCCCCTGCACCGTGCTCGTGTCCCGGTGGTCGCCGCACACGTACAGCCCGGCCAGCAGCCGTACCGGCCGGCGCAGGTCGTGCGGCGGCCGCATCGCCGGGACGGCCCGCGCCGTGTGGTGCACGGCGAGCGTCTCCCAGCGTGCGGTCGAGGTGCCGTGGAGGCGGGCCAGATGAACCCGCACGGCACCGTCGACGTCGTCCGGGGGCGTGCCCAGCACCGTGGAGGAGATCAGGGCACGGCCCGCGGGGGCCCGGGACGGGTCCACCAGGCTCACGACGGCCGTGTGCGCCACCGGTCCGTCGCGGTCCGCGTCCAGCAGCAGCGAGGCCCCGGTCGACGGCGCTTCGTCCGTCGTGTGGTGGACGACGGTGACCGGATGGAAGTCGGGCACGCGCAGACCGGGCAGCAACTCGGCGGCGGCGTGCGCGTCGGTGGCCAGCAGGACGGAGCGGCAGCGGAGTTCACCGTGGTCGGCGGTGGTCACCGAGGTCGTGGAGACGGAGGTGACGCGGACCCCGGTGTGCACCGTGCCCGGTGGCAGTGCCCGCGCCAGCAATTCCGGCAGGACCTCCGCGCCGCCCTCCGGCAGGCACAGCGGGCCGCGCGCGAAGGCGTGCAGGGCGAGGTCGGCGCAGCGGCTGGAGGTGGTCAGCTCGGGGTCGCACAACAGGGCGGCGAGCAGCGGACGCAGAAAACCGTCGACCGTACGGGCGGGGAGCCCGCGGTCCGTGAGCGCGTGCCGGGCGGGCAACTCGGGCCGGGCCAGCAGCCGTTCCACGGGCGTGGCGGCGATGCGCGCGAGTGCCGCGCCGAGCCGGGCCTGATCCACGGCACCGCCGAGCGGGGCGGCTGCACGGGATCCCGCAGCCCTCGACCGGGCGGCGCGTGCTCCGGCCGCTCCGACCCCGGCGCGAGGCGCGGAGGCCGTGAGAGGAGCACTCGCGAGAGCACGTACCGCATTGAGTGCGCCCCGTGCGCCCCCCGCGCCCCCTCCCACCGGGGGAGGGCCCGCACGATGGTGGCGCCCATCGCTGTGCACCAGAACGCCTGGCGCGAACGGGCGCAGGACCAGCGCGTCGAGTCCCGGGGACAGGCGCAGTTCGGGATAGGACGTGGACAGAAGCTGTCCGATCGGGTCGAGCCGGAAGCCGTCGACCTTCTCGGTCGACATGCGGCCGCCGACGCAATGAGCGGCCTCCAGGACCGCCGTCGACACTCCTGCACTGGTCAGCCGGTGGGCCGCCGCGAGACCGGCGACCCCGGCCCCCACGATGACGACGTCCGCCTGATACACGGGCTCTAGCACGTGCCCCTCCTCGAGGTTGTGCGGCCGGTGGAGACGTCATGCCCGCAACAGGCGTCCGGGATACCCGAGTTCGGGACGAGCGTAGGTCCGGGAGCGGGCAGGCGAAGTCGCGCATGGACAGAGCACGGTCGCACAGTGGTCGCATACGGTCGAACGCGAGCATTCCGTGCCGTCGTCCGGTCCCGCGGCTACGAGCGGAGCGCTGCCCGCAACGCCTGGTCGATCTCCGGGAAGGCGAACGAGAATCCGGACTCCAGCAGCCGCCCGGGCAGCACCCGCGCACTGCCGAGCACGTCCCCGGCCATTTCGCCGAGCGCGAGACGCAGGGCCGGCGCGGGTGCCGAGAACAGCGTCGGCCGGTGCAGCAGGCGCCCCATCGCCGCCGTGATCTCACGGTTGGTCAGAGGATGAGGAGCCGTCAGATTGAACGGTCCGGAGAGGTCCTCGCGGTCGATGAGATGGCGGATCGCGGCCACCTCGTCGTGCAGCGAGATGAACGACCAGTACTGGTGCCCGTCGCCCATCCGCCCGCCGAGCCCCGCCTTGAAAAGCGGGAACAGCCTGCCCCAGGCCCCGCCCTCCCGCGCCACCACCAGACCCGTGCGCACGAACACCGTCCGCACACCCGCCTCCTGCGCGGCGTCCGCGGCACCCTCCCACTCCACGCACAGCGAGGGCAGGAAACCGTCTCCGGGCGGGGCCGTCTCGTCCACCGCCCGGTCCCCGGTCTCGCCGTAGTAGCCGATCGCGCTGCCGCTGACGAAGACGCGCGGCGGCTCGGGGAGGGAGGCGACGGCCTCCGCGAGCGCCGCCGTGCCGAGCACCCGGCTGTCGCGCAGCGTCTTCTTGTACGTGTCCGTCCAGCGGTGGTCGCCGATGCCGGCGCCGGCGAGGTTGACCACCGCGTGGCACCCGAGGAGACCGGCCGCGTCGATGTACTGCTCCTCGGGATCCCAGCGGACCTCGTCCTCGCCACGGGCCGCACGACGCACCAGGCGTACCACCTGGTGCCCGTCCGCGGTCAGCGACCGCACCAGGGCGCTGCCGATGAGACCGGACGCACCGGCCACGGCGATTCGGGAACGTTCCATGAGCCCATCCTGCCCGGCGCACCGTGTTCGGTGCGTCCAGCGGCCTCGAGATGCGACCGGACGGATCCTCGTACGCCCGCCGTACAGTGACCCCATGCCCGTTCCGTACATACGCCACGCCACTCTCGACGACGACGAGACGCTCGGCCGGCTCGACCGGGTCACCTGGTCTCCGCTGCACTCCGTCCAGCCGCGCCCGCGGCCGCCGTTCGAGCCCTTCTTCACCGAGCGGTTCGGGCCGCGGGACCACCTGGTCGCCGAACGCGCCGGCGTCGTCGTGGGCTACATCCGGCTCGGGTTCCCGACGCCGCTCGCGTGCAACTCCCATGTCCGCCAGATCCAGGGGCTCGTCGTCGCGGACGAGGCGCGTGGCGCCGGGGTCGGGCGGGCGCTGCTGCGGGCTGTGCAGGACGAGGCACGGCGGCGGGGAGCCCGCCGCATCACCCTGCGGGTCCTCGGGCACAACACCCTCGCGAGGGCGCTCTACGAGTCCGAGGGGTTCGTGGTGGAGGGGATCCTGCCCGAGGAGTTCCTGCTCGACGGCGAGTACGTCGACGACGTGTTCATGGGGCGCTCCCTGTAAAAGCCCGTGCGCGCGGCCCGCGGGGCTCAGGAGGTGGTGAGATCGCCCGTGTCCACCGCCGTCGTGGCGTGTGCCGCGCGCTGTGCGTCGCCCGCGACCTCGTCCGCCGTCAGCACATAGCCGGTCTCCTCGTCCGAGGTGGAGCGGGCGAAGACCACGCCGAAGACCCGGCCTTCAGTGGTGAGCAGCGGGCCGCCGGAGTTGCCGGGCAGGACGCTCGAGCGGATCGAGTAGATCTCCCGCGTGACGGTGTCGGTGCTGTAGATGTTCTGGCCCGTGGCCCGGATCCGGTTCGCCACGGTGGCGGCCCGCAGCGTCAGGCCACCGTCCTCCGGATAGCCCGCAACCACGGCGGAGTCCCCGCGCTTCGCGCCGTCGTCGAAGCGCAGGACGGGGGCGCGCAGATCGGGCACGTACAGCACGGCCACATCCCGGTTCGGGTCGAAGAGCACCACACGCGCCGCGTACGAGGGACCGACGCCGCCGACCCGGACGCTCGGACGGTCGATGCCCGCCACGACGTGGGCGTTGGTCATCACGTGCTGCGCCGCGTACACAAAGCCGCTGCCCTCCCGGCCCTGGATGCCCGAGGCGCCCTCGATCTTGACCGTGCTCAACTTGGCGGCTTTGGCCGCGCTCGCCGTGACGCTGTCCCCGGAGGGCTTGGCCACCCCGGCCGTGGGCTCGTTCTCGAAGGGGTTGAAGACCTGAGGGAAGCCCGCCTGGGTGAGCGCCGAAGTGGCCCGCGAGAACCACGTCGGAGTGGTGTCCGGCATCGCGTTCTGCACGGCGCCCAGCAGCCTCGAGTCCCGGATCGCCTGGGTGACCAGCGGGGACGAGGAGGCGCCCAGGACGCTCGCGGCCACCCACGCCACGATCAGCACGGCCACCGCGTTCGCCGCCGCGCCGCCGATGCCGTCGGCCAACCGCAGTGGCCCGTGGTCCAGCTCGCGCCGCAGCTTGAGCGCGAGGCGCCCCGCCAGTTCGTGCCCCACCGCCGCCGGGACCAGCACCGTGACCACGGCGGTCACCGTCGCCGCGGTGGTCCCCCGCGTCACCAGGTTCATGACCCAGGGCAGGATCCACACGCCGACCGCGGCACCGCCCACGAAGCCGGCCAGTGAGACACACCCGGCCACCAGCCCCCGCCGGAAGCCGGAGGCCGCGTAGGCCAGGATCACGAGGATGAGCAGGATGTCGAGCAGGTCCACGGAGCCGCCTTTCTCTCGGACCCCCTAGTACGCGCGGCGCAAGCCCGGTGATCAGCCACCCGCGCGTAGGCCCGGAAACCGGGCACGCACGCGTCGACCTGTAAAAACGCCGCGGACCGTGACGATGGTTCCGCCAGGTGGCACACCACACATCGCGGATGTTCCGGGACGGACGGAAAGTGGCTCCATGCGTGACTTCCGAAGAACGTGGGGGGCCTGGAGCAGCGGTGCGCCGAGGCTCAAAAGCGCCGTCCTGCTGCTGCTCGGCTGTCTGCCCGGTGTCGCCGCCGCCTGCGCCCTGGTGGTGTGCGCCTCCGGCGTCGAGCGCCCGATGCTGGTCCGTACGCCGCGCCCGGTCGTGGCCCGGTCCGCCGTTCTTCACCCGGCCCCCAAGCCACACATCGTGCCGAGGTCGGCCTGGGCGGACGTCGCCACCCGGAACCAGCCGCCGCCGCGCTACGACGACAAGGACGTCGCCGTCTTCGTCCACCACACCGACTCGCCCAACGGCTATGACTGCGCCACCGTGCCGCGCATCATCCGCTACCTCTACACGGGCCAGAGAGGAAGCCGCCACTGGGACGACATCGGCTACAACTTCCTCGTCGACCGCTGCGGCACCATCTACGAGGGCCGTGCGGGCGGCGTCGACCGGCCCGTCACCGGAGCCCACACGCAGGGCTTCAACCACCGCACCGTCGGCATCGCCGCCATCGGCACCTTCACCGCGGGCGTGCCCGTTCCCAAGCCCATGGTGGACGCGATCGCCGCCCTCGCCGCATGGAAGCTCGGCCTCGCCAACATCGACCCACGCACCAAGATCCGGCTTGTCTCCAGCAACGGTCTGAGCCGGTACAAGGAGGGGACCCCCGTCTTGATGCCCACGCTCGCGGGCCACAACGACGGCTATATGACGAGCTGCCCGGGCGCGGCACTCAAGGCGCTGCTCCCTTCGATCAGGGAGAAGGCGGCCCGTCTCCAGGGCCGTCGGTGAAGGCTCCGGATCTTCGGTACGCGCGCGGAGGGCATGGCCCACGGCAGCGCCACAGGCCGCACGTGGAGTCCGGGGCACCGCTGCACCACGCGGCGTGACCGGACCGGGCACCGGGGCATGTCCTCGCGGGCGCCGGTGAGGCGCGGGCTCCTTTGCCCTCGCGTCCCGGCCGCCGGAGCACGGCGTGAGAGGTGGCGTCATCGGCCTCAACCCTTGAACCTGTCCCACAGCCTGGGATAGCGCTCCGCGAGCACGGATTCGTTCTCCAGGTCGAACGGGGTTCCGGCCGGTTCGGAGGCCGCGGGCGGAATGCCCAGGTCGGGCGCCACGGTCCCGGTGAGCTGCTCGTACGCCTCGTCCGCCGCGTAGCCGAGCTCCTCACCGTCCCCGTCCACCTCCTCGTCGAAGTCCTCCAGGAGATCGGCGAGCGAGTCGGGGTCGTGCACGGCGCCCTCGAAGACGTCCCGGCCCTGCCCGATCAGCCAGCACCGGAAGAAGTCGAACGCGTCGTCACTCGCCCCGTCGAGCAGTACCCAGGCGGCGCCCCACAGGTCCCAGCGGTAGGCGCGGTTGTACCGGGACTCGAAGTGCCGGGCGAAGTCCAGGACAGAGTCCGGGTCGAGCTGGACCAGTCGCTCGACGAGCCGGTCGGCCTGCTCGTCGGCGTCGCCTTCGGCGGCCTCCCGGCTCACGTCCACCAGATCCCAGAACTCCGTCTCGTCCATCACCCGACCAGCATCGGGCCTGAGCGGGTGGGGCGCACGCGGAGTGCGGCGGATCGTCATGGGGAGTAGAGCTCCGCCAGCCGGGTGGCGTCGCCGGCGAAACGGGCCCGCAGCCCCTCAGGAGACAGCACCTCGACCTCCGGGCCCAGCCCCGTGAGTTGGGTGTGCGCGACCTCCTCGGATTCCACCGGCAGGGTCACCGTCACCCAGCCCCGCTCGTCCGGGACGCCCGCGGTCGTCAGCGCCTGACGGGCCGAGGCCGGATCGACGGCGTACGCCAGTCTCCGTACGCCGTCCGCGGACAGCCGCACCACGACCTCGGCCCGCAGGATGGACCGCGCGAACTCCTCCGCACGCTCCGCCCAGAAGGCGGGCAGATCGAACTCCTCGTCCCGCTCGAACCGGTCCTCACCCGCGTTTACGGCCGTGAAGCGGTCGATGCGGTACACCCGGAAGGAGCCGTGCTCCGCCACTCGTGCGCACAGGTACCAGACCCCCGCCTTGAGGACGAGCCCGTACGGTTCCAGTGCCCGCTCCACCACGTCCTCGCCCCGCCGGTAGCACGCGGTGATCCGCCGGTCGTCCCACACCGCGTCCGCGACCGCCGGCAGCAGCCGTGGCGTCGTGGGCTCGGTGAACCAGGCGGGCGCGTCCAGGTGGAACCGCTGCGCCGCCGTACGCGACGCGTCGCGCAAGGAGGGCAGGAGGGCCGCGGACACCTTCAGCCGCGCCGCGGAGGCCGCGTCCTCGAGGCCCATCTCCCGCAGCGCCCCCGGAACCCCGCTGAGGAACAGGGCCTCGGCCTCGCCGCGTGCGAGCCCGGTCAGCCGGGTGCGGTATCCGCCGACGAGCCGGTACCCGCCGGTCCGCCCACGTTCGGCGTACACCGGGACGCCCGCCTCCGACAACGCCTGGGCGTCCCGGGTGACGGTGCGCTCGGACACCTCCAGCTCACGGGCCAGCTCGGCCGCGGTCATGGAGGGCCTGGACTGCAGCAGCAGCACCATTTTGATGAGACGGGCGGCACGCATGCGGTCATCATGCCGTGCGCCACCGGATCGGCGGATCGTTCGCCCACGGGGCGCCCGGGCCGGCTCTCTTGTGACACGGCGAAGGGGTACGGCGGTCGCCGTACCCCTTCGCCGGACACCGGCCCCTACAGGCCGTACTTGTCCCGGGCCTCCTTCACGGCCGTGGCCTTGACCTCGCCGCGCCGGGCGAGCTGGGCCAGGGCCGCGACGACGATCGACGGCGCGTCGACGCCGAAGTGGCGGCGGGCCGCCTCACGGGTGTCCGAGAGGCCGAAGCCGTCGGCGCCCAGCGAGGAGTAGTCCTGTTCCACCCACTGCGCGATCTGGTCGGGGACCTGGCGCATGTAGTCGGAGACCGCGAGGACCGGGCCCTCGGCGCCGTGCAGCGCCCGACGCACGTACGGGACGCGCTCCTCGCCCCGCAGCAGCGCGGCGTCGGCCTCCAGGGCGTCGCGGCGCAGTTCGCCCCACGACGTCGCCGACCACACGTCCGCCGCGACGCCCCACTCCTCGGCGAGCAGCTTCTGCGCCTGAAGCGCCCAGTGGATCGCCGTGCCGGAGCCCAGCAGCTGGATGCGCGGGGCGTTCGCCGCCGGGGAAAGCCCCGCCGACTCCGCCGTGTTGTAGCGGTACAGGCCCTTGACGATGCCCTCGTCGATGCCGGCCACCGCCGGCTTCGCGGGCTGGGGCAGCGGCTCGTTGTAGACGGTGAGGTAGTAGAAGACGTTCTGGTCCTCGCCCGGGGCCGCCTCGCCGTACATGCGACGCAGGCCGTCCTTCACGATGACCGCGATCTCGTACGCGAACGCCGGGTCGTAGGCCAGCGCCGCGGGGTTGGTGGCGGCGATGACGGGAGAGTGGCCGTCGGCGTGCTGCAGTCCCTCACCGGTCAGCGTGGTGCGGCCGGCCGTGGCGCCGACGAGGAAGCCGCGGCCGAGCTGGTCGCCGAGCTGCCACATCTGGTCGGCCGTGCGCTGCCAGCCGAACATCGAGTAGAAGATGTAGAACGGGATCATCGCCTCGCCGTGCGTCGCGTACGCGCTCGACGCGGCGATGAAGTCGGCCATCGAACCGGCCTCGGTGATCCCCTCGTTGAGGATCTGGCCGTTCTTGGCCTCCTTGTAGTACATCAGCTGGTCGCGGTCGACCGGCTCGTACGTCTGGCCCTTCGGCGAGTAGATGCCGAGGGACGGGAAGAGCGACTCCATGCCGAACGTGCGTGCCTCGTCCGGGACGATCGGCACCCAGCGCCTGCCCGTCTCCTTGTCGCGCACCAGGTCCTTGACCAGGCGCACGAAGGCCATGGTGGTGGCGACGTTCTGCGAGCCGGAGCCCTTGTCGAAAGCGGCGAAGGCCTTGTCCGCCGGGGCGGGCAGCGGGGCCAGCGCGTGCGTACGGCGAGCGGGAGCCGGGCCGCCGAGGGCCGCGCGGCGCTCCTGGAGGTAGCGGACCTCGGGGGAGTCGGTGCCCGGGTGGCCGTAGGGGACCTGGCCGTCGACGAACAGGCTGTCGGAGATCGGCAGGTCGAGGAGGTCACGCATCTCCTTGAACTGGTCGACCGTCAGCTTCTTCATCTGGTGGTTGGCGTTCTTCGACGCGAAGCCGCTGCCCAGCGTGTGGCCCTTGACCGTCTGGGCCAGGATCACCGTGGGAGCGCCCTTGTGCTGCAGAGCGGCCCGGTACGCGGCGTAGACCTTGCGGGCCTCGTGGCCGCCGCGGGAGAACTGGAAGCAGTTGATGATCTTGGCGTCGCTCAGCAGCTTCGCCATCTCCCGCAGCGCCGGGTCGGCACCGAAGAAGTGCTCGCGGATGTAGGCGGCGTCACGGGTCTGGTAGGTCTGGATCTGCGCGTCCGGCACCTCGCGCAGCCGGCGTACCAGCGCGCCCGTCGTGTCCAGGGCGAACAGTTCGTCCCAGTCGGAGCCCCACAGCGTCTTGACGACGTTCCAGCCGGCGCCGCGGAACTGGGCCTCCAGCTCCTGCACGATCTTGAAGTTGGCGCGGACCGGGCCGTCGAGGCGCTGCAGGTTGCAGTTGATGACGAAGGTGAGGTTGTCCAGTTCCTCACGCGCGGCCAGTGCGATGGCGGCCGTCGACTCGGGCTCGTCCATCTCGCCGTCGCCGAGGAACGCCCACACGTGTGAGGAGGAGACGTCCTTGATGCCGCGGTTGGTGAGGTAGCGGTTGAAGCGCGCCTGGTAGATCGCGGAGAGCGGGCCGAGGCCCATCGACACCGTCGGGAACTCCCACAGCCAGGGCAGACGGCGCGGGTGCGGGTACGACGGCAGTCCGTTGCCGGCTGCTTCCTGGCGGAAGTTGTCGAGGTGGGCCTCGGTCAGCCGGCCGTCGAGAAAGGCACGGGCGTAGATGCCGGGGGAGGCGTGGCCCTGGATGTAGAGCTGGTCGCCGGACCCGTCGCCCTCCTTGCCGTGGAAGAAGTGGTTGAAGCCGGTCTCGTACAGCCAGGCGGCGGAGGCGAAGGTGGCGATGTGGCCGCCGACGCCGTGCTTGCTGCCACGGGTCACCATCGCGGCCGCGTTCCACCGGTTCCACGCGGTGATCCGGGCCTCCATGGCCTCGTCACCGGGGACGGCCGGCTCGGCGGCGGTCGGGATGGTGTTGACGTAGTCGGTCTCGAGCAGCTTGGGCAGCGCGATACCGGTGCCCTCCGCGCGCTCCAGCGTGCGGCGCATCAGGTATGCGGCACGGTGCGGCCCGGCCGCCTTGGTGACGGCGTCCAGGGAGGCCTGCCATTCGGCGGTCTCCTCGGGGTCGCGGTCCGGGAGCTGGTCGAGCTCGCTCGGCTGGATGGCGTTGGGGTCGGTCATGTCGCCGCCTTCCTCAGTCGAAGGGGGTTCCCTCATCGGTAAGGGTCGGGGTTGCCCTAGGTCTTTGGCAGGACAGGGCTGGGCCTCGGGTGGAAGCCCATGGGCGACTGTAACTCCCTGATCGATGATCGATCAAAGGTTGCAGGGCCAAAAACTCCCGATCACGAGAAAGTCGGCACGGGGTGCCTCGACATAAGACACCGGGTGCCGCCGCAGCTCGGGGTTTTTGCAGGTGGCGCGGCGTTTGAGCAGGAGCGCGCTCGGGTGTTCGGGGGCCTCATGCTCGTGGTGCGCACCCCAGGACGTGAGCCTTCACTATGTCGGCGATCCGCGGATCGCGGCGGCGGAACGCGGCCACCAGCTCCTCGTGCTCCTCCGCGTACGACTGCTGCACCGTGCCCAGCCACCGGATGGACAGCGCGGTGAACACCTCGATGCCGAGCCCCTCCCAGGTGTGCAGCAGCACCGAGTTGTGGGCCGCTCGCACCAGCTCCCGGTGGAACGCCACCGTGTGCCGCACCTGTCCCGTACCGTCCGACCTCCGGTCCGCCTCGTACAGCGCGGCGACGTGCGGTTCGAGGGCCGAGCAGTCCTCCGCAAGCCGGTCCGCCGCCAGTTCGGCCGCGATGGCCTCCAGACCGGCTCGGACGGGGTAGGACTCCTCCAGGTCCGCCGCGGTCAGATTCCGCACCCTCACGCCCTTGTTCGGCGCCGACTCGATCAGCCGCAGTGACTCCAGCTCCCGCAGCGCCTCACGGACCGGCGTCTGACTGACCTCCAGCTCCGTGGCGATCCGCCGCTCCACGATCCGCTCGCCCGGCTTCCAGCGCCCGCTGACGATCCCCTCCACGATGTGCTCGCGGATCTGTTCGCGCAGCGAGTGGACGACGGGCGCGGTCATGAGGGCTCCTTAGGCGAGGGCTGACGTCTAGACAATAAGGCCGTCTCGCCGTACCGGAAGGGTGCTTGGCGGCGCTTTCGCGCAGGTGAGACAAGACTTACACGCCCCCGGTGACGGCGCGTCCCACAGGGGCCGTACCGGGCACACCGCGGCGCTGCGGCCGCCGTGTCACCGGCGGAACCGGCCCCTGGCCGGGACCACGTCACGGCCGTGGACGGGGCGGCCCCGAGGATGCCCCGCTCGGCGTCCGGAGCACGGGACGAAGACCGGGGGAGGAGCCGGGCAGTTCGGCCGCGTGGTCGGACGTGGGGCGAAGCGCGGCGCCCCCACCCGGAAGATTCCGGACGGGGGCGCCGTAGGAGTCGGTCACCTGTCGGTGGCTCAGAGGCCGAGCTCCACCTCGAACTCGCCCGCCTCCAGAATGGCCTTGACCGCGGTCAGGTAGCGCACCGCGTCGGCGCCGTCCACCAGACGGTGGTCGTAGGACAGGGTCAGGTAGGTCATGTCGCGGACGCCGATGACCGTGCCTTCCTCCGTCTCGATCACGGCCGGGCGCTTCACCGTGGCACCGATGCCGAGGATCGCGACCTGACCCGGCGGCACGATGATCGTGTCGAACAGCGCACCGCGCGAACCGGTGTTGCTGATGGTGAAGGTCGCGCCGGACAGCTCGTCCGGGGTGATCTTGCTGGCCCGGACCTTGCCCGCCAGTTCCGCGGTGGCCTTGGCGATGCCGGCGATGTTGAGGTCACCGGCGTTCCTGATGACCGGGGTCATCAGGCCCTTCTCGGAGTCCACCGCGATACCGATGTTCTCGGTGTCGAAGTAGGTGATGGTCCCCTCCGCCTCGTTGATCTTGGCGTTGATGACCGGGTGGGCCTTCAGCGCCTGGGCGGCGGCCTTGACGTAGAACGGCATCGGGGAGAGCTTGACGCCCTCGCGGGCCGCGAACGCGTCCTTGGCCTGGGCGCGCAGACGCATCAGGCGGGTCACGTCGACCTCGACGACCGAGGACAGCTGGGCCTGCTCGTGCAGGGCCTTGACCATGTTGTCGCCGATGACCTTGCGGATCCGCGGCATCTTCACGGTCTGGCCACGCAGCGGGGAGACCTCCAGGACCGGGGCCCTCTTCGCGGCCGGAGCGGCGGCGGCCGGAGCCGCGGCCGGTGCCGCGGCGGCGGCCTTCGCGGCCTCGGCGGCGGCGAGGACGTCCTGCTTGCGGATGCGGCCGCCGACGCCGGTGCCCTTGACGGTGGACAGGTCGACGCCGTTCTCGGCGGCGAGCTTGCGCACCAGCGGGGTCACGTACGCGCCCTCGTCGGTCGGCTGGACGGCGGCCGGGGCCGGGGTGACCGGCGCGGGAGCCGGGGCGGCGGGCCGGGCGGGAGCCGGGACGGCAGCGGCGGGCGCGGCCGGAGCGGCGGGGGCCGGAGCCGGGGCGGCGGGTGCCGCCGGGGCCGCGGGCTGGGCCGGCGCCGGGGCGGCGGGTGCCGCCGGGGCCGCGGGCTGGGCCGGCGCCGGGGCGGCCGCGGCGGGCGCGGGGACCGCCGGGGCGGGGGCAGCCGCCGGAGCGGCACGCGAGGCGCCGATGACGGCCAGCTTGGCGCCGACCTCGGCGGTCTCGTCCTCGCCGACCACGATCTCGAGCAGCACGCCGGAGGCGGGCGCCGGGATCTCGGTGTCGACCTTGTCCGTGGAGACCTCGAGCAGCGGCTCGTCGGCCTCGACGGAGTCGCCGACCGACTTCAGCCAGCGGGTGACGGTGCCCTCGGTGACCGACTCGCCGAGCGCGGGCAGGACCACGTCGGTGCCCTGGGCGCCACCGGCGGGGGCGGCCGGGGCGGCGGCGGGGGCCGGCGCGGCCGGAGCCGGGGCGGCCGCGGCGGGTACGGGCTCGGGGGCCGGGGCGGGCACCTCTGCGGCGACCGGGGCCGGAGCGGCGGCGGGGGCACCCGTGCCGTCGTCGATGACGGCCAGTTCGGCGCCGACCTCGACGGTCTCGTCCTCGGCCACCTTGATGGAGGTCAGGACGCCGGAGGCCGGAGCGGGGATCTCGGTGTCGACCTTGTCGGTCGAGACCTCGAGCAGCGGCTCGTCGGCCTCGACGCGCTCGCCCTCGGCCTTCAGCCAGCGGGTGACGGTGCCCTCGGTGACGCTCTCACCGAGCGCCGGAAGGGTTACGGAAACCGGCATGGTTTCGGTTGCTCCTTACGAATTGCGGAAGTCTGTGTCGTCGCGCCCGAAGACTGAAGGCGTCAGTCGTGGGAGTGGAGGGGCTTGCCGGCGAGGGCAAGGTGGGCCTCGCCGAGTGCCTCGTTCTGCGTCGGGTGGGCGTGGATGAGCTGAGCGACCTCGGCCGGCAGCG
>NZ_JAYWVC010000147.1:0-19873 GCF_036281785.1 Streptomyces chiangmaiensis
AGTGAAGAGGCGTTGTTTGGAAGGTGCGGTTTTCCAGGGGACGGGGTGGAAAGGCGAGAGTCGGCTGCCAGGCCACGGTGGGGCTGCAGCGCCGCAGCTGCGTCGGATGCCACGGGTGTCGCGCAGTGAGCCTCGCCTTCGGTCGGCGCCAGCAGCGTGCCCATCAGTCCCAAGGGCGATGTCCACTTCTGTCTCTCTTCGAGTCAGGGGTGCTTCCTCCGAACCAAGCCTCCGGACACGGGTGCGGTGCCGAGATCGTCGTCGCCGTCCTGGTGGCGCAGCACCCAGTCGTCGAGGTCGAGGGCGGTTTCCAGAGGTTCCCTGGTCATGTAGGCCCGCAGGCTGGTCACCCTGGCGGCTTCCCTCGAGGAAGTTCCCTCGAGGGAGGACAGTTCTTGTTGGAATGCGGCCTCTGCCATCGCGAAGTGCACTCGAGCGGTGTGGGGGGCCACATTCAGGATCTTGCCGATGAGCAGCCAGTCGGCGCCGGCCACGCGCTCGAACACGGCGGCGGCCTCGAAGAACCGCTGCGCGGCGGCAAGCACTCGCGCGGCGTCGGCAAGCACAGTGCCTGGTGCGCGGGTGGTGCCGTCGGGGTCCAGCTCGTGCTCGCCGACCGGGACCGCGGCACGCGCGAGGTTGGCCAGTTCGCATGCTTCGTAAGCCATCACCACCCTTGCTCGCGCTGCGTCCGTGTACGGTGCGGTGGTTTCCGTGCCGCTTTCGGTCATGTCGGTCGGCCTCTCGCTTCCCATGACGGCAGTGATCGCTGCGACTTCTGGTGTGGTCAGCCGCGTAGGAAGTACAGGACGGTTGTGATCACGGTGGTCGCCAGGAGGATGCCTCGTAGCAGCCAGGTGGGAAGACGGCGTGTCAGGTGGGCGCCGGCGAAGCCACCGGCCACCGCGCCGACCAGCATGGCGGTGAGGAGCAGCGGAGCGCTCAGCGCGTCCGAGGCGATGAGGAACAGGACCGTCGCGCTGAGATAGATGGCCGCGATTTGGGTGACCCGCATCGGGTTGCCGGCCGCGGCGTCGAGGCGGAGGCCGATGGTCCACAGGGCCAGCATCATGATGCCTACGGCTCCGCCGAAGTACCCGCCGTACACGGCGAGGAAGAACTGTCCGATCAGGACGGCCCGTGAGCTCAGATCGACGGAGCGGCCCAGTGCGCTGCTCAGCGCCCGCGAGAGGTAGCGGCCGAAGGCGAGGATCACGGTGGCGAAGGCGAGCAGCCACGGCACCGCGACATCGAACGACGATGCGGGCAGCACCAGCAGCAAGCCGGCGCCGACGCCGCCGCCGACCGCACTGACCGCTGTCAGCGCCATCGTGGAGGTAGGCCCGACAGGGGCAAGCTCGCGCCGGTACACCCACGCACTGGCCGCGGCGCCGGGTACAAGGGCGACTCTCGACACCGCATTCGCCGTTACCGGTGGCAGGCCGAAGGCGACGAGAGCGGGCAGGGCGACGAACGTCCCTCCGCCCCCAATGGCGTTCAGGACTCCGGCGGCGACACCGGCCAGCAGGACAAGGGAAAACTCGATCACATGTCGAGCTTCACCGTGGACGAGTGATTCCACAATGCGGAATCGACGTACCTTGCCTAAGGCTGCGCCATAGGCTGGGTCGGTGCGTTATGACCTGGATGACCTGCGTCTGTTTCTCCACATTGTCACGGAGGGGTCGATCACAGCGGGCGCTCAGCGCATGCACCTGAGCCTGCCCTCGGCCAGTGCCAGGGTGCGCTCGCTGGAACACCACGCCGGCGTGGCGCTGCTGATCCGCGGCCGGCGGGGCGTGCGGCCGACGCCGGCGGGGACGACTCTGGCCCGCCACGCTCGCGACGTACTCGACCAGACCGCGCGGCTCGAAAGCGCCGTCGCGAGCTACACCCGGTCCCTGACCGCTCCGCTGATCCTGCTGAGCGGGGGCTCCGCGATGCACCGGCTCGTGCCGCAGGCCCTGATTTCGTTCCTTCGCACCCACCCGGATACCGATGTCACGGTGTCCGAGAGTCGCACCCCACAGACTGTTCGGATGCTCGCCGACGGCGAGGCGGATCTGGGGGTCGTCCTCGACAACGAGGCCGGAGACTGCGGCCTGCACATGGAGCCTCTGGGCGACGACTCCCTCGTCGTGATCGGTCAGGCCGGAGGAATCCTCAGCGGGCGGACCGCGTTGACTTACAGTGAGGTCGCCGAGCACCCTCTCGTCGGCCTAGATGCCGACTCCTCGCTACGCCGCTGGATCGAGAAACGCCTCGGGCCCCACGCCTCGGTCGTGCGCTACCGCACCACTGTCGCCGACCTGAATGTCCTGGTCTCCCTTGCCGCTGCCGGCGCCGGGCTCGCCGTCGTACCGCGCCGCGCCATCGACCCCCACCAGCGTCTCGACATGTGCGAACTGCAGGAGCCCTGGGCACGCCGCCACCACCTGCTGGCCTGGGGCGTCAAGGACTGCGCGGTGTCGGTGGCGACCGCGGCGCTCGCAGAACACCTGCGCCAGGCGGCCCTGTCCGAGTTTTCCGTCCGCAATCCACATGGAGACGCTGTCGGCCCGTAGCTCTCGTACGAGGGCTGATCAACACCGGACGAAGATGCTGCGCGTATCAGGCTTCGGCGTGCTCCTCGTCGGGCCGGTGCCGTGCAGGATCGCAGGCACGGCCCGTTGCAACGGTGCTGCTTGACGTCGCGCACGGTGGTCACTGTCGGGCGGCTAGGTACTGGGTCCAGCTGTCGTTGGCGTATTTCGTCCAGGACTCCGCGGTGGAGGGGCTGATGCCGAACAGGTCGGCGATGACGATGGGCGGCAGCGAGGTGGCAGCCTCGATCATTCTCTCTGGCTCGTGACGACGTCGTGCACTGTCGCATCACCCGTAGGTGGGGTGCCGTGTATGACGCTTCACGTCGCCGTGTCGTGGACGTCGTAGTTGTCGTTGAAGGCGCGTGGTTCATGTTCTCCGGAGGTCTCCGGCCCTTTCGTGTGGTCATGCCGTCGGGTCAGCGGTACTGGACCGTGCTGGACGAGGACCGCCTGGAGCCCGTACCGGCGGCGGATGAGTTCTTGCGGCACGTACGGTTCGGTCGTGATCAGGCGGAGTCGACGACGCGGACGTACGCTGGGGCGGTCGTGCTCTACCTGACCTGGTGCCGGTGCACCGGCCGCGACTGGACGACGGCGGCGGGCCGGCTGGGCAGCTTCATGTTCTGGCTGCGGCACTCGCCCGGCGACGACAGCGAGGTGGTGGCCGGGCCCGGCAGCGAGCCGGTCCGCGGGCCTCGCCGGATCAACACCGTGCTCGCCGGGGTACGCGAATTCCTCGCGCACGGCACGACGTTGGGCACGGTGCCGATGTTCGTGCTGTCCCAGCTCTACGAGATCGCCGACGACCGCGACCTGCCGCCCGAGGCCCGCGGCGAGGGCAGCGGCCTGCGCTGCTTCGCCAAGGTACGGCACCGGGCCGCCGAGCCCGACGAGCCGGTCGGCCGCGCCACGGACGAGGAGGTTCTGGCCCTGCTGCGGGCCTGCCGCAACGCCCGGGACCGGTTCATCGTGCTCCTCCTGGCCAGGGCCGGACTGCGCCGGGAAGACATCCACTTCGTCCTGGACGCCAGCGGGCTGGGCTGCCGGATTCCCGGCTCCCACCTGCACGTGGTACGCCGCGACAACGACAACGGCGCCTGGGCGAAGTCGAGGCGCTCGCGCGCGGTCCCCGTCGACTTCCTGCTGGTCCAGGCTTACGACCAGTACGCCGTCGAACGGGACGCCTGCCGCGAGGCACGCGACAGCGACTTCGTCCTGGTGAACCTGTTCCGGCAGCCGCTCGGGGCGCCGATACCGCCCGCGGCCTTGAACGACCTGTTCGGTCTGCTGTCGCGCCGGGCGGGGCTGGCCGAAGGCGTCCACCCCCATGCCCTGCGGCACGGATTCGCCAGCAACGCCGCCGACGCCGGCGCCGTCCTGGACGAGATCGCCGACCTGCTCGGCCATGCCATCCCATCCAGCTCGCAGGTCTACCTGCATCCCGACCCGCAGCGGCTGCGGGCCGCCGTCGATCGGGTGGGTGCTCTCGCCCCGAGGAGGAACGGATGACCTCGCCCCTGCAACTGGTGCCCGCCCCGGCATCGGATCTGCTCCCTGCCCGCGCCGAGCGGCTGCGTGAGCTGATCCGCCCCAAGACGCTGGAGGTGCTGAACTGGGACGAGACGTCCCAGATCCTGCGGCCGTCACCGGATCACCCCTTCCTCGGCATGAACATCTGCACCCGCCAGGGTTGTTGGGCCGCCGCCCGCAGGACGGAACTGGGTCTGTGCTCGGCCTGCCGCAGCAGCTGGAAGCGGAGCGGCAAGACACCGGAGGAGTTCCTGGCCACCGAGCCGAAGCAGATCAGCAACACCTCGGGCGGCTGCGGAGTCCCCAAGTGCCAGCGCCCTTGGACGTCGTCGAGGACGCAGATGTGCATGCGGCACCGCGAGCTGTTTTTGAAGCTGGGGCGCCCGCCTCTGAAGGAGTTCTTCGCCCATCGGCTCGTCCGGCCATTGCCGGGGTTCGGCCTGTGCTCGGTGGACGCCTGCCACCGGCACCGGGCGAACGGCTCGAACCTGTGCTGCCCACCGCACTGGGTGCGGTGGAAGGATGCGCAGGCCTGCGGCGCCGACTTCGAGCAGTGGTGCCGCACCGGGCCTGGCACTTCCCAAACCACCGCGGTGAGCCTTCGCGGACTGCCGGCTCTGGTGACCGCCGAGGTCCTCTACGCACTCCAGGCCCGCACGGACGCCGAGATCAAGAGCCCGCCCATCCTGCTGCGGGGCATCGTCCAGCACCTGCGCGAGCAGCGCGTCGAGCAGTTCGACGACGTCCAGGTCCGCCGCAACACGCACCTGAGCGGCATGGCCAACGCCATGCGCCGCACGATCGCGGCGGCTGTTTCCACCCCGGAACTGGAGCAGATCAAGGACGTCTGGAACATGGCCGCCTTCGGCCTGGTCCAGTGGCGAAGGATGGACTTCACCCCGCTGCACCAGGAGTGGATGCGGCGGGCCTGCAAGACGTGGGTGCTGGACGAGATTCCCCGCCGCTACGGCAAGAACATCCCCAACAGCCTCTCCGAGATGATCCTCTGCGTCCGCTTCCTCTCGCAGAGCCTGGTCCGCTCCCGCGAGGACCGCGGGGAGAACATAGCCGCACTCGGCCGCAGTGACATTGAGGCGTTCACCCAGTACGTCGCGCACCTGGAACACATTGGCGAGATCAGCTCTTTCCGCCGCACGACGGTCTCCCGGTTCGCCGGCCGGTTCCTGCGCGAGATCCGCGACATGGGCCTGACCCGCCCCGGTGAGATCCTCGCCGACCTCCCCGACGACTTCGCGCTGCGCAGGCACGACATGCCGCCGGTCATCACCGAAGAGGGACCGGGCCGGGCCCTGCCGAGGGAGATCCTCACACAGCTCTGCGAGCGGCTGCCCACCCTGGACCAGATCCGCGACGGCAGCGACGACATGCGCAACGCGATCGAGATCCTCGTGGACACCGGACGGCGTCCCGACGAGATCGGCTGCCTGCCCTGGAACTGCCTGGAGACCGACGAGCACGGCAAGTCCGTACTCGTCTACAGCGACTTCAAGAACAACCGCACCGGCTGCCGCCTGCCGATCCCGGACTCCACCGCCGAGATCATCGTCAGGCAGAAGAAGTCCGTCCGCGCCCGCTTCCCGGACACCGACCTGACCAAGCTGGTCCTCTTCCCCCGGCCCCGGCAGAACTCGGGGGCACCCAGCCGTTCTGCATGCAGCACATCGGCAACGTCCACCGCCGCTGGGTCAACGCCATGCCGCCCCTGCTTCTCGCCGACGGCACCGAGTTCCCCAAGCTGGAAGTCGTTCCCTACTCCTACCGGCACTCCTACGCGCAACGGCACGCGGACGCCGGAACCCTGCCCGACGTTCTCCGCGAGCTCATGGGTCATAGATCGTTTCAAACTACACAAACCTACTATCGGGTGACCGAGAAACGGACCAGGGCCGCGGTCGACAAGCCCGTCTCGCACCAGTTCGACCGACACGGCAACCGGATCTGGACCCAGGTCCGCCAGCTCCTGGAGCACGAACACGCCCGCCTGCGGATCGGCCAGGTCTCCGTCCCCTACGGCATCTGCGTCGAGCCGACCAACGTCAAGGCCGACGGCCACGGCTGCCCGTTCCGATTCCGCTGCGTCGGCTGCGATCACTTCCGCACCGACCCGTCGTACTTGCCGGAGCTGAGGGCCTACCTCGACACTCTCAGACGGAACCGCGAACGCCTCGCCGCAGCAACAGAGTTGGATGACTGGGCCCGCACCGAATCGACCCCGTCCGAAGAGGAGATCAAGCGCATCCGCACCCTGATCCGCCGCGTCGAGACCGACCTCGAAGGACTCACTGACGACGAACGCGAGCAGATCAAGGAGGCCACCCGGACCCTGCGCAAGACCCGCACGTTCTCCCTCGGCATGCCCGGCATCCGGGCCCCGGGGCCGAACCTGCGGCTGGAGCGCGACGCATGACCACATCACCGGACCACCTGGCCAAAGCGCGGGCCGCGGACTCCGAACGCCGCAGGTCCCGAGCCCTCAAGGCCCTCGACCAGCTCGCCGCCAGCGGCGAGGCGATCAGCGTCTCCGCAGTCGCCCGCGCCGCCGGCGTTCACCGCAGCCTGATCCACCGTCACGACGACCTGCACACGGCCGTTCTCGCCCGCGCGGCCGAGCCCTCGCCCGGCGCAGCGGCGGGCACGCAGGTCAGCCGCCAGTCCCTGCTGGCTGACGTCGCGAACCTCACGGCCCGCAACAGCCGCCTGTCCGCGCACATCGCCCGGCTCGAACGGCGCCTCTCCGAGGCGCTCGGACAGGCGGCCTGGGAAGCCTCCGGCCTCGGCGCCCCGGCAGACGTCGAAACGCTCACCCGCCGGGTCACCGAGCTGGAACAGCAGATCCTCGACCTCCGCGCGGAACTTGCCGAACGGGACGAGGACCTCACCGCAGCACGGGCGGCCAACCGCGAGCTGATGGCCCAGGTCAACCGCTGACCGCTCCATCACCGACACCCACACACGCCAGGGCGGCCGCGTTGATCGCCGGGTGCACAGTGAGTTGATTCAATCTTGGAGTCGCCGCTCACGGGGCTGGCGTGGGGTCCGGCTGGGGTACTCAAGCTGGTCGTGGTGGTAATCGGTGCCGGGAGATCGTTGGTCAGTGACATACGAACACTGCGTGTACAGAGTGGCGAATTCACCTCTGTCCCACGGGAGTTGCGCGTGGTGGGGTTTGCGTCGAACATCCGTACCCTTCAAGGGGGATAGTTGAGACGCACACGCCTATCGACGGCGCTGCGCTGCATGGCAGCCGGCGCCGTCCTCGCTGTTCTGGCCGGGGCGTCACCCGCTTTAGCTGCCGAGCCTGATCCGCTGGCCGCGCCGCCGAAGGTCCACGGCCCGGAAGCACAAATGTCGATCATGGCTGGGTCGTCCGGTGTCGGGCACGGCCCCGTCGGCTGGGCCGAGGTTCACCAAGTCGGGCACTCAGTGGCGGGTGATCGCTCCGGAGGCCGTGCTGCGTAACACGGTGACCGACGCTGACGGGGACAAGTCGACGCTGACGTTCGAGGTGTGGACCGTCAAGGCGGACGGCACCCCGGGCACCAAGGTCAAGCTGACCGACGCCAACCCCTATGGTGTCTTGGTGTCGCCGTATGTGGCGTCGGGGTCGCTGGCCAGCGTCAAGGTCGACTACGGGGTCCTCAAGCCTCGCACGCAGTACATGTTCCACACCAACGCCTTCGACGGCAGCCTGTACGAGACGACCTGGTCGCCGTGGACGAAGTTCACCATCGAGCCGTACGCGACGTTCCCGGTGGCGCAGTCGACGTCGGGGATCGACCCGGTGGCGCAGACAACGGTGGAGTTCACCCGCATGGATCCGGACGGGTCCGCCACCGCCACCGGCGCTCCGCTGTCCGCGACGTCGGAGCCGACCCTGTCGGACTTCGCCGAGGACGACTGTTCCAAGCCGGACAAGCAGGACCGGCGGGTGTGCTTCACGCTCGGCAAGAGCACCATGGACAAGGCGAAGCGGTCCAAGGCGCCCAAGCCCGGCAAGACCAGGGAGACGACGCAGACTTTCACTGATGCCTCTGCTGAGGCTTTGGCGGGGTCCCCGACTCCGGGCGGCAATGACGCGGTGGACCTGGTCGACTGGTGCACCAACGCCGCTGACGGCCTGGACTACATGAACCGCACCGAAGCCTGCCTGAAGGACCTGGGCGAGGGCGAGCTGTGGTTCTTCGACTCAGACCCGGAGAAGCCGGCCATTGGGCGCGGCACGTTCCTGTTCGAGCAGCGCATGAAGACGTACCGTAACAAGTCGGAGAGCGGCAGCGACTTCGCTGAGTTCGACCAGCAGTTGGTCATCATCCCCACCTACATCGACCCCGCCCTCGAGGGCGTCACGATGAAGTGGAATGTCGCCTCGTCCTGCTCGTCGTGTGACGTCGCGCCGATCCAGTGGACCGACGACGGCGGCAACCCGACCGTGGGCGCGCACTGGACGTACGACCCGACCAGCGACTATTCCGGCCGGTGGGGCACCGTCGTGACCCGGTGGACCGGCACGGGCAAGGAGCAGATCGACCTGGACTGGTCAATCACCGCCAGCGTCGACGCCAGCAACTCCGTCGACTCCACGGCCGACTTCGGCAGCAGCGGCATCAGCGCGGTACGCGAACTGGCCCCCCGCTGCGACGACATCACCCGTGGCGCAGTCACACCGGGCTGCGTGTTCCCGTTCTTCAAGCCGACGTTCACCGTCGACACCAACCTCTACCCGGCAGCCGGCGCCTACTACTGGGTCATGCAGGAACGCATGCCCGACCACGCCGGATCGAAGAAGTGGGACAGCCTGCTCCACTACCTCGGCCCGGACACCATGGTGAAGAACCCGTCCACCGGCGCGGCCTGGTCCTCGGACGACAGCCGCAAGGTGGTGTGCCCGTCCACGTGGACCAAGCACCCCGCCGACCCGATCGTGGGCAGCACCGACTGCGACGAGTACGCCCCCGCGTCCACCCACGAGAGCGGCGGATTCCCTGGCGGCGTCAACCAGGTCACCGACGGCAGCAAGTGCGCCCAGCTGTACACGGACTGGGCGTTCAACGGCGTCGGTGACGGGTCGACGTCGTTCGGTCTGTTCGCCGACACCCGCACCGCGACCAACGGCCCCACCGGCACCGAACGCTGCGGACGGGCGGCGATCGACTCCGCGCAGAACCAGGGCGCGTTCAGCAAGCTCCGGCCCAGCGTGTGGCGGCTGCTGGACGATGACGGGTTCTTCGTCGACACCCCCGGCTTCAACCACTGCTCGGGGACGGCGACGACCTGCATCTGGCGTAAGGTCTAGCACCGCCTAGCCCTCGAACAGGGCAAAAGAAGGGGGTGGGCAGGTCATCACCTGTTCACCCTCTTCCGCGTTCCCGTACGTCAGCCGGTGAACCGCTCCCACAGGGCAGCCTCATCCGCGGCGAGCGGCGGCCCCCACACCAGCCTGCCGCCGATCAGCCCCGGCAGGTAGCCGGTGGCCAGCTGCGGGTTCTCCAGGTTGTCGGCCGTCTCCTCCAGCAGCATGCTCAACGACTGGTCACCGACAGTGCGCACGGTCGTGTCGTCCCAGTGCCCGACCTTGCCCGTCTCGGCGTCGATGAACAGGCCAATGCTGGTGTCGGTCACCGACCATGAGCAGAACGGAATCCATGACGGCTTCCATACCATCGCGTCTTCAACGCCCCACCCGACGCCTAGCTCCCGCTGGTTTTCCCTATGCCACCGGTAGGACGTGGCCACCGTGCCCAGCGGCATCAACGCCCAGCCGTAGTCGGGCATCACACCCGCCCCCGGGGTGTCCTTGCCCCCCGCGCACAGCAGCCACAACGCCCGCAGCTCCACGGGTACACGTACCCCAAGTGCCTGCTCCAGCGCGGCGATCTCGTACGTGGACGCGCCGGGCAGCAGCGCCGCATGGGTAGCGGGCGCGTGCTGCTCAAGCCAGCTGGTGATCCGCCGCCATGCCTCGGTCACCTGTCGCGCGGCGATCTGCTGCATGCGGGGATCCGGCACGGCCGCGGGGGCCTGCTCGTCGCCGGCGTCGGGGAGTGGCCCGGTCGCCTCGATGTCTCGGATCTCGATCCGGTCTACGTCCAGCAGGGGCGGACCGTAGGCGTAGCGCACGATCAGGGGTGGGCACGCATCGAAGGTGTCGCTGTCGATCGTCGCCGTGTACAGGCCGAGCCTGCCGGCGCGCTCGCCCAGGCATGGATCGTCGGCCAGCTGCAGGGCCAAGGTCTTGACCGCGTACAGGACACCGTCACCGAGCTCGGTGCAGCGCGCGCGTATGTGGTCGGGCAGGTCAACATTGACGGTCACTGGGAAGTATGCTCCTCGCGTAGGGCTCGGGCGTACCGCTGGGTGCGTTCGGCCGTTTCCGCCAGGGTGGGTTGCTGCGCCTCGCGGGTGATGAGCTCGAGCATTCCGTCAGCCGCCGGTTTATCGAATGTGTGCTGCCCAATCCACTTCAAGCCTTGCGTCACTGCACTGCACCTCCTCGGTGTCGTTGGGTGCCGACTGTCATGATGCCCCGGCTTTCGGCCCGAGGTCGGGGCATCGCGAGGAACCTACTAGGACGGAAAGGGGGATCTGCCTAGATCAAATGCCCTCTCGGGAGTCCAGTTGCCTCCCTCCCGCACTCCTTGACCAGCACCTCAAGATCCAAATGCAGCGGCGTTGGTGATTGTCTGTCACCGGGAGACTTCGGCGCGGGTAAGGACGTTGACCTCCTCCGTCGCCATCCAGTCCGACTGGACCCCAGAAGTCGCCGGTCAGATGTGCCAGGAGGCTCTCGAAGAACAGCATCAGGCAGCCACCGCCTCGATCCCGCGACACCTGTCGCGCACTCATCGACTACCGGCGCATGCCAGCTAAGCTGGGCGTCATCGCGCTTCCGGGCTCGCACTCCGGGCAACCCCGAGGGAAATGACGTGGCGGTGTTCCTGGCGCTGAGCACGGGCAGGCACCCAGTACTTGCACGGCGACCGTACGCCGGAAGGGTCCCGCACCGCTCCGCGGACGACATCGCCCAGGGGTACTGGGAACTGCACACCAAGCCCGAGAAGGTTGAGCACGTCATCTCTACGTGATCACCGCCCCGGTCTCCCCGGTGACGGTGACCTTGGCCAGGGCGGCGTTCACATCCGACACTGCAGATCGTGGCTGATAGGCTGCGGGCTCAGTCGGCGATGTGGCCGACGACTTGGGGAATTTCGAACAGGTTGCCGGCGTCTCCGGTGTGCAGGAACGCGACGTTGCTGTCGACGGGGATCCGCCCGCTGCGGGCGTGGTCGAGCAATCCTGCGAGTCCCTTGCCGGTGTAGACGGGGCCGACGAAGACGCCCTCTGCTCGGGCCAGCTCGCGGATGGCTGCTGTGCTTTCGGCGGACGCGACGGCGTAGTCCTCGCCGATGAAGCGCTGGTCGATGTCGATCTCGGCGCGGATCGTCGCGTCGTCGGGTACGGGCGCGTCCAAGGTGGCCAGCACCGCTTTGGTCCGTTCGACAATCACGGCGGGGTTCATCCGGTCTCCGTCGTTGACCTTCTGGATAGAGATCGACCGGAGCTTCACCGCGTGTCCCAGACTCAGCTTGGCTGCCAGCATCCCCGGCAGCGCGGTCCCGGTGCCGATCGTGTGGTAAATGTAGTTGAGCTCGACCCCTGCGGCATCGGACTGTTCAAGCATCTCCCGGAACGTCAGGGCGTGTGCGATGAAGCCGTCGGGGTGCGCACCACCGGTTCCGACGACGAGGACCTTGTGCCCCTGCGCTTCAAGTTCGGCCTTGCGCGCGGCGATGGCGTCGGTGATCCGCGCGGCCTCGTCCGGAGAATGCCATTCGTTGCCGCTGACGTTGATGACGTGGGTTTCGACACCCATCGTCTTGTTGAGCAGATAGTTGCCGCGGAACTCGCCGAGCTCACCATGCCGGGGCACATTCCGCGTCAGAACCAGGATCGGCGTGATTCCTACGTTCAGGCAGGCGGCGGCGAACTGCAGACCCGAGTTGGTCAGGTATGCGCCCTGGGTGATGACGTGTGTCACTCCGTTCTCGAGGGCCCGCCCCAGGATGAACTCGGCCAGGCGCATCTTGCTCCCGCTGATCGCACTAGGTCCTGCCAGGTCCTCGCGCTTCATGAAGAGGTTGATCCCGTACGCCGCCGACAGGTTGGACAAGGCGTGGAACGGAGTGGGGTAGAACCCGACCCGGCATCGGGGGAGTTTGTTGATCGCGGTGTCGAATTGCGTGAAGTCCATGCGTCTAGCGTCGGCCACGCCTCTGGATTAGCACAAGCAATGATCTCTTCTTGGTCGATAAGCTATCCTTAACTCCATGTCTTGGCTGTTCGATCCGCGGCATCTGGTGACCCTTGCGGCTGTCGTGCGGCTCGGCTCGTTCGCCGCTGCCGCAGAGGAGCTGGGCTACACCCAGTCCGCGGTCTCGCAGCAGGTTGCGGAACTGGAACGACGGGTCGGTGCGCGAGTCGTGGTCCGGCGGCCCGTCCGTGCGACCGAGGCCGGGCAGGTCCTCCTCGACACCGAGGCCGCGATCAGCGGGTCGATGAGTCGCGCTGCCACCGAGCTCGCGGCGCTCGCGGACGGAACCGGCGGCGAGGTGCGGCTCGGCGCGTTCATCTCGGCGGCAGCCTCCATCGTCCCTCCCGCGCTCGCACGCCTGCGTGCGACCCATCCGGCAGTTCACATCACACTCCGTGAACTTGAGCAGCGCGAAACGCATGCGCTGCTGTTCCGGGGAGAGATCGACCTGGCCATCACCTTCGACTACGAACACGCTCCCGGGCCAGTGCCCGCCGGGCTCATGCAAGAGCACCTCATGGACGATCCGATCATGGTCGTCCTTCCCGTCGGTCATCCCCTGGCCGGAGCTGACAGTGTCACCCCAGCCGACCTGCCGTCGGACGCATGGATCAACACCGCGGTCGACGTCCGCGACTTGGCAGCGTCACCCCTCGACGGCGAACGGGGAAGCGGACATCGTTTGGACTTCGATGGCATGGACTTCCGCACTGCACTCAATCTCGTCGCGGCGGGTCTCGGCGTCGCGCTGCTGCCGCGGTTGTTGCTGCTGGATGCTCCGCCGAGCGTCGTGGTTCTGCCTATCCGGCAGCCCACACCCGTCCGTCGTCTCTACACCTGCCGGCTCGATACGAGAGGCGTGACCGCATCGATCAGGCGGCTGGAGATGTACCTGCGGGAGGCAGTCGCGGAACTCTGAAATACCACACCGATCCTCTAGATCCAAGACAGAGCAATCCGATAGGCACCCTCCTTCGCCTCGCGAGGCGCGCGTCCACGATTGGCCCGCCTGGATCGCCGCCTCTGTTGGTGCGGTGACGATCCAGCCGGCCTCGGGTCAACGAGATGCCGCACAACATGCCGTTGACCAGCTGCCTGAACGGCGGCATGAACTTGGGTTCCTCAGCCTTGCCGAGCCTGGCCAGCTTCCGTCTCCCGCCCACGACCTCCAGCGCGCTGTTGTCCGGCGGTCCAGCGGCGACCTGGACGGACGCGGCGTGCCGGGCGGAGGCGAGTTCGGCGAGGTGTCCGGCTGGCTCGCACTCCAGGCCGAGCGCGGTGAGCACCTTCGGCTCGGCGGCCGTCCACTTCTCTCCGGCCAGCAGCTTCGCCCGGGGGTCGCCCCAGCGGTCGCCGTCCTTGGCGAACACGTCCCGCCGGCGCAGCGAGCGGTGCAGGTGCTCCAGGACGCAGAACGAGTACTACACGAGCGAGGCGCGGCTAGACCGCGACGTGCGGTCAAGCGTCTGTCCGGCGGATCATGTGACTACTAGGCTGCGACGATGGAACGCATGACCGACGTGCCCGAGGGTCTTGCCGTGCCTGCAACTCCGGCCCACGCGAATGACTACGACAGTTTTGCCGAGGCGTACGCGGCGGAGAACGAGAGCAACCTCGTGAACGCGTACTACGAGCGGCCTGCGATGTTAGCCCTCGCCGGAGACGTGACCGGCCATCGGATCCTGGACGCCGGGTGCGGCTCAGGCCTCCTGAGTGCGCATTGCGTGACCACGGTGCCGCCGTCACCGGCATCGACGCCAGCGCCGGGATGCTGGCGCTGGCCGGGCGGCGGCTCGGTGACGACGGAGCCCTGCACGTGGTCTACCTACGCGACCGCCTGCCGTTTGACGACGGCGCGTTCGACGACGTCGTCGCGTCGCTGGTGCTGCACTACCTGGAGGACTGGGGGCCGACGCTGGCCGAGTTGCGGCGAGTGCTCAGGCCCGGCGGTCGGCTGATCGCGTCGGTGGACCACCCTTTGTGGCCTATGCGATCCAGGATCCTCGGCCCGACTACTTTGCAACCACCAGCTATACATTCGACTGGACGTTCAACGGGCAGTCTGTCCCGATGAGGTTCTGGCGCAAGTCGTTGCACGCGATGATCGATGCCTTCGCCGGGTAGCTATTCAGCAGGGTGCGGCCGGTTCGATGGCCGGGTGGCGTGATCGTTAGAGTGTCGGTGTGGGGGATGCCGACTGGTCCGCGAGGGAACTTTTCGCCGAGTTGGCCGCTGTACGCGGCGAGTTGGCGGCTGCCCGGGCCGAGGCGGCGGCGAAGGACGAGCGGATCGATCTGCTGCTGGTCCAGATCGCCGAGCTGACCGCGCAGGTGCAGGCACTGGTGCTGCGGCTGTCGAAGGACTCCTCGACTTCCTCGAAGCCGCCGTCCTCGGACGGGCCGGGCAAACGGCCCCGCGGCGGGTCCTCTCGCACCCGCTCGGGACGCAAGCCGGGCAAGCAGCCCGGCGATCCGGGCACCACCTTGCGGCAGGTCGACGATCCGGACGAGCGGATCGCCATTCCGGCCCCGTCCGCCTGCACCGGCTGTGACGCGTCCCTGACCGAGGTGCCGGTGTCCGTGGTGCGCCGCCGTCAGGTCTTCGACCTGGCCGAGCCGCCTCCGCCGCAGGTCATCGAGTACGCCGCCGACATCAAGCGCTGTCCCGGGTGCGGGAAGAAAGCCATCGGCTCTTTCCCCGCCGGAGTGGAATCGGCGGCCCAATACGGTCCCGGCATCACCACGAAGGTCGCGGACGCGGTGCTGGGCCACCACATCCCGGTGTATTGCTCGACACTGCTGGTGATGGAACTGTGCGGGATGAAAGTCTCCACCGGCTTCGCCGCCGGCCTGCGCTCCAAGGCCTCCCGCCTGCTGGAAGACACCTTCCTGCCCGCGGTGCGGGCCCTGCTGGCCCGCGCTCCCGTCGTGCACGCCGATGAGACCTTCACCCGCGCCCGGGCCAAGACCGTCTTCCTGCACGTGGCCTCCACCGCGCACCTCACCCTGATGCACACCGGCGACCGCTCGGCCGCCACGATCGATGCCGGAGACGTCCTGCCGCACCTGAGCGGCGTCCTGGTCCGCGACGGCTACGCGGGCTACACCCACCTCGATCATGTGCTGCACGCCTGGTGCGGCGCACACCTGCTGCGTGACCTGCGTGGAATCCACGAGGCCGACCCGGACGGCCAGTTGTGGGCCCGCGCCATGGCCGACACCCTCCTGGAAGCCAACCGTCTCGCGTCCGCCGCCCGCGACGCGGGGTGTGAGGAACTCACCGCCGAGGAACTGCGCACCCTCCACCGGCTCTACACCGGAGCACTGGCCCGCTCCCGCCAGGACAACCGGAGCAAGAACACCGAACTTGCCCGGCACGCCCGCACCCTGGCCAAGCGCTTCGAGGAACACCGCGACGTCATCCTCCGCTTCACCACCGACCTCGCCGTCCCCTTCACCAACAACCAGGCGGAACGCGACATCAGACCCGCCAAGGTCCAGCAACGCTCCTCCGGAGGCTGCTGGCGAACCCTCCAAGGACTGGCCGACTTCGCGATCACCCAGTCGTACCTGTCGACCGCGGCCAAGTGGGGCATCAGCCGCTACGACGCACTCAAGCGCCTCTTCACTACCGGAGCGTGGATCCCGCGCGCCCTCACACCCGGCACCGCAGCAGCCTGACCGAACCGCTCAACCCCGCTGAATAGCTACTTCGCCGGCGCCGGCTCCCGTCTTTCCGCCATCAGCGAGCCGCAGCCCGACCCGGCCGCCCGTGAACTGTTCCCCGACGGCTTCCATGACCTTTCGGCCAAAACCTGCTTCTTGTTCTTCGTCGTCGAGGTACCGCCGTCGGCTGCGGGCTCGGACAACTAGGGCGGAATCCACCAGGGAGTTCGCTCGGCTTCTGATCATTCAATGGCAGTGATACGGGGCACCGCCAGGAGCATGCCGCCCTGTCGAGAACGACCAGTTGCCGGTAGCCCCGCAGGAAGTAGCCGAGCGCTGGCGTAGGACACCGAAATCTCCGGGCCAGGCGACAACATCACTAGTGTGATCAGGTGACAGAATTCAGCATCCTTGATGACAGCATGGAATGGCAGAAGGACTTCGAGCGGCGGCTACGCACCTCGTACACAGTGGCCGGGCTCGCTGCGGCCACCGTGGAGCGCATGCTTGAGGATGCACGCGCCAGCATCGGAGACTGGACCGTCGCCGAGATCACGGCCGCCGGGACCCGAGTGGGATACGAGGCCGTGGTCGTGACTGACGACAACGGCGCGTTCGCGGGCCGCATCGGCGACCTCCACGTCGACGCGCTCCACGCCGGCCGGGGACACGAACAGGCCGCCCGGGACTGGGCCGAGGCGTGGTGCGCGCAGCGCGGTGCACGCCGACTGGACATACGGCTCACCGAGCCCGCCGGTGAACTGTTCAACGGTTACGGCGTCCGGGGCCAGCTCAGGGCACGGCGCGTCAGTTCCCCGCCGGAACCACTCGATGGAGTCACCGCACGGCCGATGACACCCGCCGAATATCCCGAGTGGCTCACCTCCGAGAAGGCCGCCTACGTCGGCGACATCGTCCGGGCAGGAGCCCTGAGCCCCGAGGAGGCCGTACGCAAGTCCGACCAAGACTTCGCGAAGCTGATTCCCGAGGGCCTGGCGACGCCCGGCAACACGTTCCTGGTGCTCGAAGCGGTGGGCGAGCAGATCGGCACCGGCTGGCTGAAGCACGGGCACCTCCCGGAGGTCACCTACGGCTACTCGCTGTACATCCAGGACCAGCACCGCGGCAAAGGCTACGGACGGGCCGCGATGGCGGCCGGCGAACAGGCAACGCTCGCAGCCGGCGACTCAACGCTGATGTTCACCGTGTGGGGCGGCAACGAGGTAGCGATGAACCTCTACACGAGCGCTGGCTACCAAGTCATAGAGGAAAGTCGGTCCATCGACCTCCCCCGCTCCGCAGCATGACAAGCCAGTCGCACGACGGAACCGCCGTGCGACTGGCTTGTCATGCAGGCCTCAGACACAGCTTCTCACCCTCTGATGCGCACTCATCTGCTGGCGGCGTCTGAAATCAAGCCGGTAGGAATCAAAAACACTGGCTCTGGCCAGAGTTGCCCACATAGCTTGCTGCCCGTGACCCGCCGCCCCGCACCCGTCGCATCTGCTCCTCCGCCTGGGCTGTTCTCCCGCAGGTATCTGGCCGCCACCGCCAGTTTCGCGGCGGTGATGTTCCTGACCGGGTTCGCCGCGCTGGCGGTGATGCCCTTGCTGCCGTTGGCCGCAAGGGACCTTGACGGGGTCGTTCTGTATCCGCTGGTGGCAGGGGCATTTGTCGCCGCGAGCCTGCTCGGCGGGGTACTCGGCGGGGCGTGGGCGGACCGTGCGGGAGCCCGGTGGCCCCTGACGGCCGGGGTGGTCCTGACCGTCGTAACGCTGTTTGTCTCCGCAACCAGCACCACCATCTGCCAGCTGGCCCTCGGGCGTTTCGCAGACGGCATCGCGGCGGGACTGGTGGCGGTGTCTGTCAACGTGGCCATCGGCCAGTCCTACCCGGAACACATACGCGCCCGCGCCCTGGCCCTGATGAGCGCCTGCTGGATCGTGCCGTCACTGGCCGGACCGCCCCTCGCCGGACTCGTAGCCGCGTGGTGGTCCTGGCGAACAGTGTTCTTCGGCCTCGCCGGCCTCACTCTGCTTCCCGCGGTTGTCGCAGTGCTCCTACTTCGCGGGCCCGCGGCGCAGGCCGGAACTTCGCAGGGGACCGAGGAGCCCGTGCGGCAGCCCGCCCTGCCCGCCGCAGCCGCGGTGAGCGTGGCAGCGGCACTCACGCAGTACGGCGTCTCGGCCTGGGACGTACTACACGCGCTGTGCACGGCGGCCGGTCTGGCATTGCTCGTGGTGTTCGCACCTCGGCTGTTGCCACCGCGCACCTGGCGGGCCAGGCGCGGGCTGCCTGCCACAGTGCTATTGCGGGCCTTGACCTCGGGCACGTACTTCACGCTCGAGGCGTTCGTACCGCTGATGCTCAGTACGGCGCGACGGGTGCCGGGCGTGGTGACGGGACTTGCGTTCACCGGGGCCGCGCTCGCCTGGGCTGGGGCGTCCTGGGTACAGGGACGCCTGCAGGACCGGGGGCCACGGCACCGGCTCGTCGCCGTGGGGGCCGGAGTGATGGTGGCCGCGGTAGTGCTGGCCGCACTGTGCACCCTGCCTGCGGTGCCCGCAGCCGCGGCGGTGTTCTCGATGGTGCTGGCCGCTGTCGGCATGGGTCTTTCGGCGCCATCGCTGACCCTGCTATCCCTCACGCACGCCCCGATCGGCAGGCAAGGGTATGCGAGCGGCGCGATGCAGACTTCACAAAACCTCGGCCAAACGGTGGTCCTAGCGCTGGCCTCGGCCCTGTTCAGCGCAGTGTCAGCTGCGGTGACTGGTCAACTCGCGCCGTTTGCCTGGGCCTTTGCGTTGCTAGTGCTGCCGGCTGCAGGGGCGGCCTGCCTGGCAGGCCGTACGCGAATGGCAAGACCGGATCAGCAAAGTGGCGAACGACCTGATGGAGAAGGCATTCGCCCTCACCACGCTCTGACCCCCTGACCGCCGGGCGGGCACCCCAACTCCCACCCCAGGGTGCCCGCCCGGCCCCCACCGGCCAGCAGCGGCCGCACGCGGCCCCGAACGCGGAGCGCCCACCCGACATCAGGAGCGCGGAGCGCTCCCCGCCGGCCCCTGCCGCATCGTGGCAGCGCGCCGCGTCCGCGGAACAGACCGCACGCCAAACAGACCTCGCCCACGCCGCGCCGGCCAATGGCCAGCAGCTCACCACACCACCCACCCCCCACGGAAGGCCATTCATGAGCACCCCGAAGCGGAAGATCAAAGGCATCGTCGACAACTTCGACGCGTGCGGCCGCTGCGAGCGCCGCGGACTCAAGCGCACCGTCGCACTCATGCCGCTGGACGCCGACGGGAACGAGGACGGCACCGCCGAAGACGTCGCGTACCACGGCACGTCGTGCGCCACCGCCGCGCTGCGCTGGACACAGGGCAAGGTAACCGACACCGCGCGCACCGCCCAGAACTTCGGCCTTCGGCTACTGAGAATTCCGCAGGTCAGCACCCTATGAGGTCTCTTGGGCCGTCTCGGTGCCGTCACCGGTAGCCGGGGCGTCCCCGAAGACAGCATCCACAGCAGCCCGAGTATGGGTGGCGCTGGCCGGCATCAGGTGGGTATAGGTCCGCAACGTGAAGCCGGGATCATGGTGTCCCAGATACTCGCTCAAGGCCTTGATGCACTCCCCCGCGTCCAGGAGGACCGACGCGTAAAAGTGCCGTAGCGCGTGCATGCCGTTGTCCCGCCCCGGAGCCACACCGGCAGCGCGGAGGGCAGGGTAACGATCACTCGATCCCGAGAGGCCCAAAGCCTAG
>NZ_JAYWVC010000148.1:0-19849 GCF_036281785.1 Streptomyces chiangmaiensis
CTCCTATGCCAATCAGGCTGCCTGTTGGAGAGATGAGCGGTCCGTGAGGATGTGCGCGTTCCGTCAGCTGCGCCAACGGCTGAGGCCCAGGTCGAAGACACCGTCTCGACCTGGGCCGTCGGGTTGCCTGGAACGGCAGGCGTAGCGCGCCGCCTCCGCACCGCCCCCCTTGTTCCAGTTGGTCAGAGGGATTCCGCCGTGCGGCCCGCGCTCATTTCGTCCAGTGCGCTCGTGACCTGTGGGGCGGTCAGTGCGTGACCAGTGTGAAGCCCCCTGCGACCACGAGTACCGGCCCGCCCGCGGTCAGCGTGGCGGCCCGCACCAGCCGGCCACGGCTGTCGTAGCTGCGGGCCACGGCAGGGCCGGAGCCGGGGATGCCGACCGGGACCGAGCGGTTCGTGCGGGCGGCGCTGTGCAGGAGCTCGACCGCGTGACCCCCTCCTCCGGTGGTCACCAGCCGGGACACAAGCGGCGTCACCAGCAGCGCGTCCAGTTCGCCGCCGCCCCCGGAGGTGGTGGCGGTCACCGAGGCCGCGGCTGCGGGGAGTTCGCGGTCCAGGGTGACCGGCATCAGCTCACCGGGGGCCGGTGCGTCGCCCTGGGGGCCCACCGCGCCGTACCGCAGGGTGCCGAGCAGGGCCTTTCCGGCGGTGAACGTCGTGGTCGCGGCCGAGCCCGCGATGAGGTCGGCGACCGGCTGCACCAGCCGGGGGCCGCGGCCCGCGGGCAGCCGCCAGGAGAGCGTGCTGCCCGGCCCGGCCGCGACGTACGCGCCGCCGCTGAACAACGACTCCCCGGTCCACGCGCTGTCTGGCCGCACCACCGACGCGGCGCCCGACAGGGACGCGGACTCCGCCTCGACGACCTGCTGGCCGTCCCGGTCGACGATGTGCCCGGCCGCACGGGCGACCCCGGCGAGCTCCGGGTTCGCATCCAGGGCCTCCATGGTGAGGAGCCCGTGGATGGTCGATTCGGCGCCCGAGTTGCGGTTCACCTCGCCGGTCGCGCTCACCCCGTCGTAGGTGACGCCGGTCGTCGGGTCGTATGTCGGCGTACCCGCCGGGTTCTGGCCGAAGAACCAGCCGGCGGCGACACCCGCGAGCTGCCGCAGCCCCTGCGAACCGGTCGCCGAGGCCACCGCGAGCAGGCTCTGCACCCGGGCGTCGGCGCCGTAGGCGATCTGCGAACCGTCCGTGGGGGTGGGCAGCCAGCCGTTGTCCGGTCCGGTCGACGCGAGCAGCGCCGGTGTGAACACGGCCGCGTCCGCCACCGCGGGATCCAGCAGCCGCGGGCGGTTGAGCGTGCCGGCCGCGAGGGCCAGGGCGGCGGGCATCTGAGCCCCCCATGCGTGCCAGTCGGAACGGGACGACGCCCACGGCAAGATGGCTCCGTAGGGCCACTGCCGGGGCGAGCCCGCGCCCATCGCGGCTATGCCGTCCGCGAGCTGGGAGAGCGTGGTGCGGGCGGCCGTATTGCCCTGTCCAGGGAGGGCGCGCAGATAGGCGTTGAGGCCCAGAACAGCCTCGGCTGACGCGTCGGCGCCATCGGCGATCAGCCAGGCGGGGACGCGGGCTCCGTGGATCGTGCGGTACTGCCCGTAGCGCACCAGGACCTCGCGGTCCACCGCAGCGACGGCCAGATCGAGGCGCTCGCGCAGGAACGCCGCGAAGTGCGGGTCGGCGTCCTTGAACGCCGCGTATCCCTCGCCCAGCGCCCAGATGGTGCGCGCCACCCAGTAGGACGCGCCGGAGTCGGACGGGTCCGGGTTGTCCTTGGGGGTGGGGCTGGGGTTCAGGGTCCCGTCGGGCTGCATCCACAGCACGACGTTGCCTGCGTCCGGTCCGGTCGAGGTCTGCAGGTAGGTGAGACCGCGCAGCAGCTGGTAGGCCTCCCGCCGGCTGTGCTCGTCATGGTCGGCCCGCCAGTGGCGCAGGTAGACCACCGCCGCGCGGGCGATGTCGTCGGCGTCGTAGGCGCCCTGGCCGTAGGTGCCGGAGGCCGGATCGTAGGTTCCGCCGCCGGTGGGGCGGTAGGTGCCGTCCGCCAGGTGGTCGGCGTACACCCACAGAACACCCAGGTCGGGCATGGCGTCCTGGCGGTACGTTTCGTGCCCGGGCAGCCGGGGCGGTGCGACGGTCGCGGTGAGCGAGTCGAGGTGGGCCAGGTTGGTCAGCTCGCGGGCGCCCTCCCCGGAGGCAGCCGCGGCGGCGCCTACGGGCAGGAGTGGGACGAGCAGCCCGAACGCCGCCGCGACGGCGACGGCAAAGCGATGGTGTCTGCGCACAGAGTTCTCCTGAGCGGTCGAACGGACAGGGACGCGGGAGTTCCGGAATCCCAGCCAGGCGCCCCCATGGAGGCGGTCCGGCGAACCGGGTTCGGGCCGTGCTGCGCCGCGCCCCGGAGTGGCCCACCCGGCGGTCTGCCTTCCGTCTTCGCCCCGTGTCCCGGTGAGCCCTAGCATCTAAACCGGTTCAAAGAAGATGCGTCAAGATCCCCAATGGGACGTGCATCCGTAACTGTCCAGGGGCTTCAGCTGGTTACGGGCAGCACCCATGGCCGTCCGGCGGCGAGGTCGCGTAGGGGTGGTGAGGGGGTTGATGCCGTGTTTGCGCACGGTGGAGATGCAGGAGCAGATCCGGGCGAAGCGTCTGGCTCCGGTCAGGGTCCGACAGGGTCCGGAGGTCTGCTTCTGGCCATTGGGTAGCCGCCGCGGATCCCTGTGCGGCGGCTTGCCCCGGCGTTCTCACTGCGGGTAGCCCTGCTCGCCCATGCACTGCTTGAACGTCTTCTCGCGCATCGTGGCGGTGTAGGCGTCGGCGAGTGTGTCGAGTGACTGGTCGCCGCTGTTGCTGCCGCTGGGGTAGGCCTGGGCAGCGACTGTCTGGCAGTGGGCCGGGGCTTCGGTTTCGGTGAGCTGGACGCGCGTGTCCTGCGTCGGGACGACGACGGTGTCGGTGGAGTCCTTGCCGTCCCGGCCAGCTGTGCCGGGGAAGCCTCGGGGTCCGGGTAGTCCAGCGGGTCCAGGAGGCCCAGAGGGGCCCGCCGGCCCAGGCGTGGCCCGCTGGGTCTTGAGGTCGCTTATCTGTATCTGCTGGATGACGAGCGCTGTGGACTGCGCCGCGAGGACCGCGACAAGTGCGCCGACGAGGATGAGTTGTCTGCGCGGTCTTCGCGCGGGTATGTCTTCGCTGTTCACGTACCCCCCTAGGCGTGTGACGGCGAAAGTGTAGGGCCCGCACAGACGCGCGATACCGAGGGGAAGGCACCCATCCGACTCACCAAGCTGACGCCGAGGGTGTCCCGTGTGTCCGACTGCCCGGTCAGGGCCATGACCCGCACGAATGGACCGGACACCCCCACAGCGAAAGTGTCCGACTGTCCGGGTTCTGAGGCTGCAACACGAGGGTATTGCAGCCGTCCCGACCACGACAGGGCGCAGCTCGGCGCCCTGTCCTGCCGCCAGGCTGCGCACCGCACGAGTGAGTGGCGCGTGAGATTTCACGTTTCGTGATCCTGGATCGGCGTATCCGCAGGTCAAGGCCACAATCGAGAGTCGGCGGCGCGAGGACTCCGGAGCCGTGTGCGCAGGTTCGAATCCCGCCGGGGGCACTCGCCCAACGACCTACTGAATTCGGTAGCTGACCAGGGCGGATGCCGACACGAGAGGGCGGGAGTCAGTCTCACTGACTCCCGCCCTCTCTCGTCGTCTCTCGGTGTTCGCGACACACCTCCGACACACCGACCAAGCCGAGCAGGCTGGCCGACCCTGCATCTGGGCCCTGGTCAGCGCAGCCTCGTCACCGTCACCACTGCGCGCCTCGACCTCGCGGTGCGGTCAGTACGTCGCGTGATCACTCGTAAAGCAGCGGCCGAATTCAGTTGGTCCATGACCTGGGGGTGCGGGGCCGACCGGCCGCGAGGAATCCGGCCTGGGTTGCCCTCCCGGTCACGGCGGTCGCGATGATCACCCTTGCCGAGCTGCTGGCGCCGGGCAGCATAGACGGGGGCCAGCTCCTGACCATCGCCCCGGCGATGGCCCCCTTCCTCGCGGGCATCCGTGCGACCGCGCTCACCGGGGGACTCGCTGTGGCAGCCCAGACGTCCTTGGCGCAGATCAACGGCGGACTGGCCCGGACGAACCACATGCAGCAGTTCATCGCCCTGATTGCGCTGTCCGCGTTGGCCGTACTGGTCTGTTTCGCCTGGGAGCGGCACCAGCGCACGCTGGAACGCGTACGGACCGTGTCAGAGGCGGTGCAGCAGGTACTGCTGCCACCGTTGCCGCCGCATGTCGGCGTCGTGCGCACGGCCTCCCACTACCTGGCGGCGGCCGAGGCCGCACAGGTCGGCGGTGACCTGTACGCAGTCACCCGGGTGCCCGGCCGATGCACCCGAATCATCTTGGGAGACGCCCGCGGCCACGGGCTGGAAGCGGTCCCCGATGCCTCGCGACTGATCAACGCCTTCTGGGAGACCGCGCACCGGTGGGCACCGCTGCCCGAGATCGTCGCTGACATGGAGGCGAGTGTCTGCTGCCGACTATCCGAACTTCCCGGGCCCGGAACAGCGATCGCGGAGCACCTCATCACCGCCGTGGTGGTGGAGATACCCGATGACCACGGTCCCGCCCTCATTGTCAACTGCGGCCATCCGCCGCCGTTGTTGCTCCACGAGGGCGTGGTGACAACCCTGGAGGCGTGCGAACCTACCCCTCCGATGGGCTTGTGCGAGCTCACGGGATGCCCACGCCGTGCCGACCCCGTGCCCTTCGCCATCGGGGACATGCTGCTGCTGTACACGGACGGTGTCATCGAGGCCCGCGACACAGAGGGCAGCTTCTACCCCCTCGCGGAGCGCATAGCCACCTGTACCGCATCAAGTCCCGACGTACTTCTCGCCGACGTCCACCGCGACTTGCTGGAGCATGTCGGCAGTCGTCTGACCGACGACGCGGCCATGGTCGCGATCGAGCACATGCCGTCCGTCCCGCACAACGAACCGGGTGCCGCCCGGTACTGCGAACCCGGGGCCGCCGCAGTTCTCCGTCGATCACACTCCACCGCCTGACGCAACAGCCGCTTCTCGCTGGTCAGAGGCACCTTCTGCTTACTTGATCACCAGCCAGTCAGACCGCCTCGTGAAAGCGCGAGGCTAACGCGGGGATGGCTCATCGCCTTCCCCGCGTCACCAATCAGAAGTCGGCTGCTCGTCTCCTTCCTGCCGCAACGCCAGAGCAATGCGGGCGTTGGCGACTTCCTCGTGGCCGTCGATACATCCGTGGTATCGCCGGTGGATCACTTCCGGGGAGTTCCCGACGCGTCGGGCCACTTCCGCGATCGGCACCCCGGCGTTCAGCCACCGTGTGATGCAGGCATGCCGTAGGTCGTAGGGCCGCCCGGCCAACGGCGAGTCCATGCGCTCAGGTGGAAGCGCGTACTCCCGCGCCTCCTCCCATACCCGCCAGTAGGTGGAAGAGCCGACAACTCCCCCGCGCTCGTTGCCGAAGACGCGTCCCTCTTTGGCGATCCCGAACTCCTCCAGGTGGGCCCGCAGGATGGCGACCACCACAGGCGGGATGGGCACCGGGCGGTCGCTGGTTGCCTGCCGCGCCTTCAGGCCCCGGCGGTCGGGGCGCTCCACGGAATCGGTCCACTGCTTGCCCGAGACAGGCCGCGTCTCCCGCAGCGTCAGCGTGCCCCACCCCCGTCTCCGGGAGGTGGCAGTCCGAGAGCCTCAGCCCGACCGCTTCGGCGGGCCGCAGACCCGCGTAGTACAGAACCGCATAGAACGCCACCAGGCGCCGCCCACGGCAGCGATCCCACGACCCGACGTAGGAGACGGCAGTGAGCAACTGCCGGGCCTGTGCGGCGTTCACCAGGACGCGCGCGTCAACCACGTCGTTGGAGCCGACACGCTTCCGGCGGGTCCGCTGGAGTGGGTTCTCCGGGAGTTCCCCCGTGGCAACGGCGTGTTCGAGAGCGGCGTTCAGGGCCCGGCGGCGCCGCTTGTACGTGTCGCCCGCGGCCGGGGTGCCGTCCAGCTTGTAGCTGACGCGGTACAGCACATCCTCGAACACCTCGGCGTCGGCCAGATCACCCAACGGCCGGTCGGCCATGGTGACCCACTCGTACGCCGCCTTGAGTTCGGTCGGCGGGTCCTCCCCCGCGTTCGCAGGCACGATCCCCCACCGGAAGGCCAGCCGAAGGGACTCGTCGTCGGGAGCTTCGTCCCCACACTCGACCATGGCGAGAGTGACGGCCGCGAGACCGTCGACCATGCCCTCACGGGTCTTGGCCGCAGCCGTGCGCCACCGCCCAACCATGTACTTCCGGCAGAACTCGAACCATCGCAGCGGCGGTTTGGCGTCCGCTGCCTCGATAGCTTCGGCCGCCGCGCCCACCTCGGACTCAGGCAGCCCGGATTCGATCTCGAACGCTTCACCACGCCGGTTCATGGCCTGCCACAGCTCGGACCGGCGGCTCTCCGCGAGAGCAGACGTGGTGAAGGTGTCGCCGTGCACCTTCCCTGCGACCACCCACCGGAGACGCCACGGGCGGGACTTGCGCCCGGTCTTGGACACCTTCCACAGCTTGACGTCGAAGGAGTAGCCCGACCGGGGTGTTGTTCTCGGTGCTTGATCCCTGACATGCCAATGAGCACGCGGCCGGAAAGGGACATGCCAATGAGCACGCGGCCGGAAAGGGAAGAGGACCCGGACAGAGTGTCCGGGTCCTCTTCCCTTGCAGATCAGGAAGGTTGACGACTCGTCATCGAGTGGCTTCCTCCACGGCGTCGAGCACTGCGGCCCATGGGAGTTCGCGCCCCGCCGGCGCTTCCCGCGGCTCGTACAGTGGCCAGACGTCTGGGCCGTAGACGACGTGCACTCCCCCGGCCGGAAGAGCGTCGATGTGGCCTTGCCAGGCGGGGTGGCGAGCATGCGCCGCGTTCACCCGGGGGAAGACGACAACTGGCAGACCGAGGGTGCCGATGGCGCGAGTGATGCTCGCACCCATACGGGCAGCCACATCCCTCTGGCTCCTTGAGCTGATGTCCCGATCTATTCAGCCGGTCCAGGAGGGAGCGGCCCCCACTGGGACCTGCTTCATGCAGGGTGGCAACGGCCTGAGGTCGGCGTCTCGATGGAACGGTTGCCCTTGTGACGCCGACATCCGGACCTCGCTCGGGCGGCGCGCAGCCGACAACCTGGTGCAACACGATTCAGATCGGTTCTGGTTGCAGTTCCGGTTGTCGCGCTGGTGTGGGCCTCGGTTCCCACGCCGCGGTGGTCCGTACGTAGCCGTAGACCACTGAGGTCATCGCCAGCATGAGCAGTGGTCCGGACACCCACGGATGCTCGGCCATCTTCAACGGCAGGAAGCGGTAAGACACCAACAGCGCAGCGAAGACCGTTGCTCCGTAAGCGACCAGCCGGATCCCTGATCGATCCCAGCCGCGGTCGAGCGACCGCAGAGCTGCCTCGATCGTGAGCACGAACACCACGCCGGCAATGAGATCCACGCCGTAGTGGTAGCCGAATCCCAGCGTTGCGGCGAGCGTGGCAATCAGCCAGAACGTGCCTGCGTACCGCAGAATGCGTGGGCCCTTCCGGGAATGGATGAAGATCGCGGCAGCCCACGCCGTGTGCAGGCTGGGCATGCAGTTCCGCGGGGTGATCTCGTCGAACGGCATGGGGTGCGCGGTAATGATCGGCGGCGGCGTTTGTGGCCACAGGTCGGCCACCGCCCAGTGCCCGCTGGACGGAATTTCCGGCGCCCACAGGCTGACTGTCGCCCAGTGCTCGGTGCCAGCGCCGTAGGCGAAGATCGGTCCGACCACCGGGAAGATCATATAGATGGCCGGCCCGAGAAGGCCGATCACCAGAAAGGTGCGCACCAGGTGATGGCCCGGGAAGCGGCGCTCGACCGCCACGCCGCGCAGTTGATACAGCGCGACGACGACTGCGGCCACCGCGAGCTGACCGTAGACGATGTCGAGGAAATTGAAGCCGATGGGGCCGGTGGCCGTGACAACCCGGCCTACCAGCCACGACGGATTGCCCAGGGCGTGATCGGCTGTTGCCACGTACTGGTCGAGCACCGCCGGGCGGGTCTTCGAGGTGATGAGCAGCCATGTGTCGCCGGTCTTGCGGCCGGCCACCAGCAGCAGGCCCAGCCCGACGCCCTTCAACAGCAGGACACGTTCCCGGCCGGTGCGGCGAGTGACAGCGATGACCGCGTAGCCCAGAATCACCCACAATGCGCCGTTGCCGAAGGGGTGGCCACCGGTCGTCTTGGCGTCCACCGCCCACCGGACCAGCGAGAAGACGATGTCGATACCGATCGCCGCACCCGCCGCGATGAACCGTTGCCGCCAGGTGAGGACCACCATCATCAACGCCATGGCGGCGTACAACATGCCGCCCGACTTGGGGGCGACCACCACCTCTCGCACCTGGCTGGTGATCGGCCCTGGCAAGCCGTAGCGACGCGCGGCGAACTCCAGCACGATGAGGAATCCGAGGGCCGCGACACCCGCCACGGCCCAGAGTCTCGCCCCTGGTCGACGCCTCGCAGAGAACGCGGTTCTCCGGTTTGTTCGCGAGGAGTCTTGCGGTGGTATGTATCTCAATTCTTGGCCACTTTGTTAGATATTGGTCATCAGGGCGGGTTTCGCTCGCCACCTTCCGGCCGGAACGGCTTTTCCCTCACGAAGAGCTGCCCGTCGAAGCAAGACGGAAAGATCACAGCCCGGATTGCGGCGGGTCCGTCGCCAGTCCCGCGAGCCACCGCCGGCTCCGGTGCGGGACATCGTCGTGGCAACCCCGCCTACGACGCTGACAAACAGCCCGACTACCGCTGTTCTCAGTACCGTTGGTCACGCCACCGCCACAGGCCGCCTGAGACGACGCCCCGGCTCCTGCGTGAGGGTGCTCTCCTACTGGTGCGCTTCCTGTAACGCGGCCGTCGCAGCCGACAACATCACCGGCGAGCGGCAGGACGGACATCGTCGCGGGCGACGCCCGTGGAAACCCGCGGTGCGACAGCGATGACGGTGATGCCAGGGGGTTCGTTCGGCGGACGTACGAGGATCACTACGGACCGGCAGGGGCACGAGGCCGCCGTACAAGGAGCACCGGCCTCATGGCGCCCGCTGTCGGGGCAGGCCCGGTCGAGGTATGCACATGGGCGGAGCGGTCACTTCGCCCGCGATCCCGATGCATCTCCCAAAAGCCCCGAGACACCTCATACCCCCTTGGTCCGCCCCTGTATGCCACCCGCGCCCTTGTGTGCCCTTCAGAGCGGACAGCCACAGTCAACAGCGGTGCCCCAGGCCCTCACGGGGGAGGGAAGCACAGCGGATCTGCGCAGGTCAATAGCCATGTCGACGCACAAGCGCCATCGCTTCCCCAAGCTGAGAGCGCGAGTTCGATTCCCGTCACCCGCTCCACACGAAACCCCCAGGTCAAAGGCCCGGGGGTTCTTTGTTGTCCAGACCGGTAAGTGGACCGCGCGCCTGCTCGGATCCTGACCTTGCTCCGTCAGAGCGCCGATGGACGCTGTAATACTTCCTGTCGTACATTGGGCGCATGGCAACCCAGCGTGCGGGACATACCGAGAACGTCTCCGTCTCCCTTCCGGCCGACCTGGTGGCCGTGCTGCGGGAGCGGACCGGAAAGCGGGGCCTGTCCTCCTACATCACCGAGGCGGTCCGGCATCAGCTCGAGATGGACGGCCTGGCGGAGATCGTCGCCGCCCAGGAGGCGGAGCACGGTCCGCTGACGGAGGCGGAGATCGAGGCCGCGTCCCGGGAGCTCTTCGGTCACTCCAGGAGCGAGGTCGACGAGGGGAAGCACGCCGCGTGAAGGTGGAGACCGCCCGCTCGGTCGTCCTCGACTCGGAGGCACTCTCGCTGCTCCTGTGCAATGACCGTGCCCTGACGGCCCGCATCGAGGCGACCCGCAGAGCGGGGCTCCCGGTCCGCGTCTCCGCACTGACCGTCGTCGAGGCGGTGCACGGCAAGACCGACATGCCGCGCCTGCGGTGGTACCTCTCCCGGCTCCGCCTGGAACCCGTGACGCCGGATGACTCGCTCGAAGCCGTGAACTTGCTGCGGGATGCCGGCGGACTGCACGGGCACCAGTACGCGATCGACGCCCTCGTCGCCGCCATGGCCCTGCGCTCGCCGTCCCCTGCCCTGGTCCTGACCTCCGACCGCGACGACTGGACCCGGCTCTGCGGCGACCGCGTGATCATCCGTGACGTCTGACACCGCGCGGAATGTCTCGACGTATGCAGCCGCAACCCGGCACCGAGAGCCTGCCCACTGCACCAACTCGCGCAGGACGCCTTGAGTCACGTGCCCGTCCTCAGCCACGGCGCCCCAGTCGCGTGCCCTCCGCGTGCCCGTTCAGGTGGTCAACAGGGGTCTCCAGCGGTGTCTCCAGACACCAACGGCAACCCAGCACTTCGACAAAACCGCAGGTCACAGCCCTAAGTCCAGCCAAGCTCCGTTGCTTCCCAAGCTGAGCGCTTTGGGGAAGGGATCAGCTCCGACTCCTCCCCACGGCCCCGCCGGCGCGGCTTGCTCTGGTCGACGGCACCGCATCGTGGCGCTTGGCCGCAGGCAACGCGTCCGGTGACGGCTGCATGGTCGACAATCCGGGAGCACCGACTCCAGCGGCCCCGCGTCAGGCGGTCGGCGGATTGATCATTCGGAGGGTGCGCGACACCTCCGACACACTCGCTGTCGCCGGACACCCCCTGTACGACTCCACCACAGGTCAGAGCGGCTCTGAGGCGTGATCAGCGCAATCACTCCGGAGCCGTGTGCGCAGGTTCGGATTCTGCCGTTACGCCTGTACCGCTGTGAGAGGGCCCGCGTCCGAGAGTGCGGGCCCTCGCGCGACTCTTCGCTGTCCCACCTGTCCGGCTGTCCGGTTATGCCTCTCACCCGCATAAACGGCCTGGACAGCTCAAAGTGCTGGTGTCCGGGCTGTCCGGACGCCGAGGGGCTGCAACACGCCCGATGTGTTGCAACCCGTCGGTGAAGCCGACTGCTCAATAGGCGTAGGAGCCGAAGGCGACTTCCGATCTGCTCTGCCTCACGAGTCGTGAACTGCAGGACGCGAAACCCAGCGGATCCGGGAGGGGGTAGCGGCGGACCTGGTGCTCGTCGAGTCTGGTCAGCCCCTCCGGGGCCGACTCTGCGGGTGTACACGCACCTGATGCCATCAAGTCATGAGCGTACTCGTAGTGCTGTGGACACGGTCCTGACGCCTATCTACGGTGACGCCGCATAGTCCCCAGTGCTCGGCAACCGGCGGGCTGGAGAACACGTTTGGTTGGTCGCACGAGGGGTCGGGCGTCTCACGTCCGCAGGGACGGGAGGCGCCCGACGCGTGTCGTTGTTGCGAGGTGGGTCAGCTCAGCGCCAGCCGGTACACGCCGCTCCCCGTGCCCGCGAACAGCCAATGGCCGTCGGGAGAGACCAGCACCGAGTGCACGTCGGGGTCGAGGAGCTGCGCGGAGACACTGTTGCTCCAGTGCATGCCACCGTCGTCGCTGCGGAACACGCCCTGACCGGGCCCGTACAGGTCGCGCGAAGCGGCGAACAGCGTCCCGTCCGGGGCGAAGGTGACGTCGTCGTAGGTCAGTTCGGGGATGCCGGTGGCGTCGCTAAACGATGCGCCGCCGTCATGGCTCACCTTGATCACGTTGTTCCCGACGGCCACAATGTGGTTGGGATCGGTGGGGTCGATCGCAATCCGGTAGATCTCTCCGTCGAGCACCTTGACCCCGGTCGCACCGGAGTCCGTGCTGTGGTAAAGGCCGGTCACATCGCCGATCCACAAGGAACCGTCCCGGGGGTCGACAGCCACCGACGACACGTTTTGCAGCCCCGGGAACTGGTGCAATTGGAAGGTCGAACCGCCGTCCTGGCTGGCATACACGCCGACGGCGGGGAACGTGGATGCGGCGTAGATCTTCGACGTATCACGGGGGTCGACAGCCACCGAGAACGACGCCCCGCCGGGGACCTGGGCCAGTGTCCGCCAGGTGGCCCCGCCGTCCGCTGAGCGTTCCAAGGCGAAGCAGTCGGTCATGCAGAGGCCGCCGCGCGTCCTCAGCACGGTTGCCTTCTCACCCGGTACGGTAGCCAGCGCTTCGATCTGGTTGCCGATGGTGAAGGGACTCTGCCCTGTCCACCCCCAATCCTGGTAGCCGGGCTGGAGGTTCGCGGTCAAGGGTGCCGTGGAACGGTAACTGCCCGCGGTGGCCGTGCCGGCGATGAGCGCGGAGCCCGAGACGGTCAGCGAGTCGACCTCGGCGTCAGGCGCGCCGATGCGCTGGAAGCGAACCGAGTCCGAAGTCGTGTAGATCCCTGCTGGGGCCGCGATGACCTGCTCTTGCGGTCGGTCCGGGAAGCTGCCGGTGTCGGTGTAGACGTCGAGCGCTTTGGTGGCTGCTGGCTTAGGGGTCCACGTCTGGCCGAGATCGCGGCTGACCCACAGGTTCTTCGTGGCCTTCTTTCCGCCGGCCGCCGCCCCGACCGTCTGTGCCTGGAGCTCGCCGGTCGCGGTCAGCCCGGTGTAGGTGATCGCGTCCTTCCCTCCCCACGGCCCGGACAGCTGGGTCCAGGTGCGGCCGTGGTCGGTGGAGAAGACCGCGCCCTGGAATATGTTCGAGGCCACCAGGGCCGGCCCGCGGGCCGAGAGGTTTTCCACCGAGAGATCAAGGGGCGTCGGCAGTTTCTGCGCCGGGCCGGCGTTCCCGAGTGCGTCCTCGATGAGGTGGATCCCCTTGCCGGTGCCGACGAACAGGTCGTTGCCGTCGAGTACAAGCCGGGTCGCTCCGCTCGGCGAGCCGGGGATCTGCTGCCAGTGGAGGCCGTGGTCCGAACTGACGAACACCCCTGCCTCACCGGCCGCGTAGACGTACTGTCCCGAAGGCGACACCACGACATCGGACATTTCGGTGGGGCTGTCCACCATCGTGCGGAACGTCCGGGCGCCGTCGTCGCTGCGCAGCAGAAATCCCTGACCACCACCCCCGACCCTCCCCGCCACATAGACGACGTCCGGGTCGTGGGGATCGGCCGCCAGCCGCATTCCCACACCGTTGGGAATTGCGAACTTGGCCTGCGGCTGCCACGTCAGACCGTGGTCGTCGCTCCGGTCGATACGCATGCCCCGGTCGGGCAGCACATAGACGCGAGACGGCATAGCCGGGGTGAACGCGAGATGGCCGCCGCTGGCGTTGGGGCCCATCGGCTGCCACTGAGTCGCGGTGGCGGTATTCGGGGTGTCCGTACCGGCCGTGGCGGGCAGGGCCGCGGCTCCGGCGAGGGCCGTGCTCAGACCCAGCACGAGCAGGGTCCGCTTCATGGTTTTGAGGTGCATGAACGGATCGTCAATCGGACAACAGTCGGTGACAACCGGTCCATGCTGTCCCAACTGCGCCATGTCACATTTCGGTCAACGCGTCTGGTGACGTGTGGCGCTTTAGTGCCGCAAGCAGCTGCCTGATGCCAGAGTGAGGGTACGTCGTGGCTGGGGCGGTCGGTTCTGCGGCTTTGCGGAGCCACTTTGGCGCGAGCCTCGAAGATCATGGCCCCAACGTCGCGCTTTACCGGGCAGGTCCACTACCTGCCCGACGCGCCGGAAGCTTACGGGGCCTTGATCACTCGCGCCAAATTCCAACCCAAAGCCGTTCCGCCGACCTTGTACTAGCTAGACGCGGTCCTGGAAGACGCAGCTCCACACGTGCGTGCCCGCGACGCTGCCGTCGGCGCGCACCGCCTCCAGCGTGTAGAAGTGCGTGGTCCCCCGCGCGGCCGTGGTGTCCGTGTAGGCATGGGTCTCCGCGGGCAGCAGTCCGGCGTGCAGCGGCTCGTACGCCTTCGTGGCCGCGTTCCACCGTCTGACCCGGTAGCCCGCGACGGTGTCGCACACGGCCGTCTTGTCGCACCGCCAGTTGATGGACGGCCCGTCCTGGTCGGGTCCGATCAAAGTGCCGTAGCCCAAGCTGCCGAGGTCCCAGTCCCGGACGACCGTCACGGACGGTCGGACGTCCAGCTCGGTGGCCTCGACGACCGTGACCTTCGGGTCGCTCGGGGGCAGCGCATTGCCCCAGCGGTCCCTGGCGACGACCGCATACACGTACGTCTCGCCGTCCGGCAGGTCGCCACAGAGGACCGCAAGCGGGTCGCTCGTACCCTCCCAGCAGGAGGTGGAGCTGAGCCACTTGACCGTGCCGTCCGCCTGCCGGGCGCCGTTCCAGACCACGTAGCGTTCGACGTCGTCCTCGGTCGAGGACGCCCAGCTCAGCAGCACGCCGTCGGCACGGGGGGTGGCCTTCACGCCCCCCACCGGACCGGGCGCGACGCGGTCGCCGGTGCGGACGACGAGCGGGGCGGACAGCGCCGACTCGTTGCCGGCCGGGTCCACCGCCGCGACCGCGTACGTCACATACGTGCCCGCGGGCATGTCCAGGTCGTTGCAGATGCCGCTGGTGCCGGTCTCGTCGCTCCCCTCGGCGCAGGTCACGCGGGTGAGTGCGGCCGGGTCGAGGGTCTTGCCGGGCGAGCGGTAGACGCGGTAGGTCCCGCCGTTGCTGAAGTCCTCGTCGAAGCCGTCGGGCTGCCTCCAGTACACCTCGGTGTAGCCGACGCGGACGACGGAACCCAGGGAGGTCGGGGACTTCGTCGGCGGTGTCCGGTCGACTCCGTCGCCGGTGACGGTGGCGTACGCCGACGGGTTGCCGAGCGCGTCGAGGGCACGGACCCGGTAGTACCGGACGGTGTTCACGGGTGCGTCGGTGCGGTACGACGTCGTGGTCGTCGTACCCAGCAGCGCGAACGGGCCGGTGGCCGCGGGGGCGGCGTACACCTCGTACTTCGCAGCGTCGGCGACCCCCTGCCAGGCCAGGGTGGCCCACCAGGCGTCGCCGGCGACCGTGAGACCGGTCGGCGTCGCCGGCCCCGTGCGGTCCACGGTCACAGCGGTGGCGTCGAGGCTGCCGGCGGACTCGCGGCCCGCCTTGTCGACGGCGCGGACCTCGTACAGGAAGGTCTGGCCCGTGGCGGGCGTCGCCTCCACGAAAGAGGGCGAGGTGAGCAGCGACGAACCGTTGACCTTCGCCCACTGGGTGGTGCTCAGCCGGCGGTACACGCGGTAACCGGCGAGGTCCATCTCCTTGTTCGCGGCCCAGCGCAGGGTGGTCTTCCTGGTGTCCCGGTTGTACGCAGCGGTGAAGCCGGTCGGGGCGAGCGGCTTGACCCTGTCGACGGCGGCATCAGTGCGCGGGGCGTACGTGAACCCGGCGTTGGCGAGGCCGGTCCAGGCGACGTAGTCCACGCGGAGCGTGTGCTTGCCGGCCGGGACGGTCAGGTCGACGGTCTTGCGAGCGGTGGTGGAGACGTTCTTCCACAGGTCGATCTTCCGCACGCCGTCGACGTAGACGCGCATGCCGTCCTGCGTGGCGGCGGAGAGCCGGAAGGGCCCGCCGGAGCCGAAGTCCCGGGTGAGGGACCAGCGGACGGAGAAGTTGTCTTTGGGCAGCGTGACGCCGGACGGGTCACCGTAGCCGTAGTTCTCGGCGATGACGGAGTCGCAGGCAGTCAGCTTCGGCGTGCCGCTGAAGGTGGAGTTGCCGAAGTACTGCGCCCTCCAGACGGGAGAGGTGCAGCTGACGGCCGCGGAGGCGGGGGCGGCGGTGATCAGGCCGCTGATGGCGGCGACGGCGGCCGTCGCGGCCAGCGCGCTCAGCCGGGTACGAGTCATCACAGAGAGTGGGGCCCCTTTCGGACCTTTGAAAAACCTGTGAACAGGTGGCGCCTGTGTGACCCATGAGGCGGGGGCAGGGTTGCCCCCGCCCCCTCCCCTTTTTCACGGACGTTCGGCACGCGTCGGCCGTACCGGTGAACAGCGCAGGACACCAGTAGGGCTTGGTTAGGTCGGGGCGGGACCGGCGTGTCGAGATACGGGTCTTCGGCACGTGGGGCACTACCCCGCCCAGCAGACCAGCAAGATCTGGAGTTCGGTCACGACCTGGTAGGTCGTCAGGCCGCGGCTGGTGGGCGCAGCCGCTCCAGGGTGCAAAACGCCTGGGCCACCGAGGCCAAGGCGAGGTGCCGGTGGAAGCCATTCCAGATCCGGCCCTCGAAGTACCCCAGTCCCAGCGCGGTCTTCAGCTCCCGGTAGTCGTGCTCCACCCGCCAGCAGGCCTTCGCCAACCGCACCAGGCGCCGCAGCGGGACATGCGCCGGCAGCGTGGACAGCCAGCACTTCGCCGGCTCCGGCTCTTTGGCGGGCCACTCGGCCGGCAGCCGGCACACCGGCGGGTCCTCCCCGGGGTGCGCCCGGCGGATCCGCACCCCGGCCGGGCGCACCCGCAGCGCGGATCCCGCACCACGGACGCCTCGTCCGGTCGCATCTTCCGGCACACCTCCGTGTCACGGACGCCCATCGACACGCTCCTCCGCAGGTCAGAGGGCTGTGAGGGGCGATCCGCGCATTCACTCCGGAGCCGTGTGCGCAGGTTCGAATCCTGCCGGGGCACTCGCCAGCTCACCTATTGAATTTACTAGCTGACCAGGGCGGGTGCCGACAGGCGCCGACTGGGATCGCCTCCGACACGCGCGCGGGTGCGGCATTGTCGCCACCGCGGCCGCTGCCGTTCTCCGGATGGTCGCCTAGGAGGTTCGACGTCTCAGAGCTGTTCTCACCAACTCCCAGCGCGTGACGGCCGTCCGCCCGTACCACAGGGCCACCACCGTTCCCCGGGCGTTCACGATCCCCTCATGTGCAGGCTTCGTACGGGCTGGACCTCCGGCTTAGCGTCGCGAGGTCTGATTCGCCCGATTTACACGAGGTATAAATGTCTCTCCGGCATGCACTCACCGCCTTGGCCTTCGTACCGGCGCTCACCCTCCCGGCAACCGCCCAGGCGGCAACGGCCGACCCGCAGCCCGAGGTTCTTCCCCAGAAGACCCACTTCGATCTCCAAGCCCACCGCGGAGGCCTGGGCCTGACCACCGAGGAGTCCTTGGAGGGCTTCGGCAAGGCCCTGCGTCTCGGCGTGAGCACCTTGGAACTGGACACGCACATCACCAAGGACCAGAAAGTAGTCGTCAATCACGACCGGCAGATCAGCGCCCAGAAGTGCAAGGACACCGGTCCGGTGACGCCGGGCGACCCGATGTACCCGTATGTCGGCAAGTACATCAAGGACCTGACGCTGGCCCAGATCAAGACCATGGACTGCGGCTACCAGCAGCTGCCCGGTTTCCCTGAGCAGGAGCAGATCAAGGGCTTCCGCATGGTGGAGCTCAAGGACGTCCTCAACCTGGTCAAGAGCTACAACGCCAAGCAGGTCAAGCTGAACATCGAGACCAAGGTCGAGGCCGGCGCGCCCGAGCAGACCGCGCCGCGCGAGCTGTTCGTACGGCGCGTCTACGAGGAGATCCACCGCTCGGGCATCGAGAACCAGGTCACCATTCAGTCCTTCGACTGGGGCGCTCTGAAGGAGATGCACAAGCTCGCACCGTCCTACCCGCTGGTGGCGCTGACGAACTACGACTTCCTCCAGGTCGGCAAGCCCGGCGCCTCCCCGTGGCTCGGCGGCATCGACGCCGACGACTACGACGGCGACTTCGTCAAGGCTGCTGCAGCCATCCCCGGCGTCACCGCACTCTCCCCGAACTACGGCTTCCCGCAGAACGGCACGATCGCCGACCCGAATTTCCGCTTCTACCCTGACGAGAAAATGATCAGCGAGGCCCACCAGCGCGGTCTGAAGGTCATCCCGTGGACCTGTGACGACCCCGCCACCATCGAAGCACTGATGGACATGGGCATCGACGGCATCATCACCGACTACCCCAACCGCGTACGGGACATCATGGCCGAGCGCGGCATGCGCCTGCCCAAGGCCTACCCCGCGCCGCGTGACTGACGACCCGCACCACTCGTAACCGTGTGCGCCCCGGAGCTCGGTGGCCCGGGAGCGCACAGTGGCGTCGTCAAGTTGCCGGCGTAGCTGGTCAATTGGATGTGCTCGAGGTGTGGCCGACCCGGTGGTCCATCTCGGTCAGGCAGGGTTGGGCATGCCGGTGAGGGGCCTCCAGGCAGTGAAGGGTTCGGTCATTTCAGTACGGTAGTCACTCACTGTGATCAAATGTCGTCCGGGGCGGAAGTACAGGGAATCCTGGAGAAGGCGGCGAGGCTCGCTCCGAGCATTCATGGCGTGGGCGAGTCTCGGCTGCTGCCAGGGTCGCATGACGGGGCGGGTTTACGCGGAGATGCCTAACCTCCCCATTTCGCTTGGGGTGGCTGGGCTGGTGGATCCGTGATTTCGGTTGCTGGTCGTCATGCGGACAGGGCTGTGGCCCGACGCTCGGGCCGGGTGCTCCAGGGGTTCCTCAGGTCGTGGGCGGGCAGGGACGCGTCGCGGTTCAGGTGGCTGGTCGGGGCAGGGCCGCGAGGCGGGTGAATGCGCTGGTCAGCTCGTGCCGCCAGGGCCAGGCGGCGGAGATCCGCAGGCGGAGGCGGCGCCCTCCGCGGGTGATGCGGGCGGCTGCGTGCAGCAGCCGGTAGCGGAGCTTCTTCGGCTCAGCGGTGGCCAGCTCGCCTTCCAGCAGCAGAGTTTGAGTCCAGGCGAGCAGGTCGACGCCGGTCAGAGCCAGCTCGAGCCAGGCGGCGTTGATCTGGAAGTGGCGGGAGGGGAAGCGGCCGAAGCCGGTGGATTTGCCGCAGCGGATGCGGTCTTCGACGCGGGCGTGCGCGCGGTGGCGGACCTCAAGCTGCTGCACGGAGCCTTCGCCGTAGGGGGTGTCGGTGAGAAAGACCTGGTGGCGCATGCCCTCGTCCATGTCGAACAGCGACAGCTGGGCGCCGGGGTGCGGGCGTTCGCGGCGCACGATGATCCGGGTGTCGGCGGGGTAGCCGTCCAGGTCAACCATGCCGGACAGCTCGGCGACCTGAGCACCGTGGCGCAAGGTGCCGTCCTGTTCCAGCGCGGGGTGCCAGACCTGCTCGGGCAGGGCCCGGATCGCTCGGCGGACCAGCTCGGTGACGGGGTGTCCGACGGAAAAGCAGGCGCGGATCCCGCGCGAGCGCAGGGCACGTATGTGGTGCAGGAACGCTTTCGCGCCTCCGGCACTGTCAGTGCGGATGAGGATGTCGGTGCCGTGGCGTTGGGCGTCGGGGATCTGGGCCAGGGCCTGTTCAAGGACGGTGATGTGGTCGGCGGCGGTGTTCGCGCCGGCGTTGCCGGGCCGCAGCAGCCCGGCCAGGGCCTCGCCGGTGTTGTCCAGGAAACACAGCATCGGGTGGTAGCCGAAGCCGCGCTTGTAGGTGGGCGCTGTCTGCTCCTTCTCCGAGTGGCAGCTGACCAGGGTGGCGTCGATGTCGAGGACCAGGCCGGGCAGGCCGCGGCCGCCCGCGCGGGCGGCGGGGATGCCGTTGTTGGTCTCGGCGGCCTGCAACCAGGCCACTTCCCGGGCCGTGGCCCGGGCCGCCCGCATTGCCGCCAGGGCGGCGGGGTTGATGCCGGCCAGCAGGCGCCAGGCGGTCGGGGTGGAGGCGACCGGGCCGAACACCTCACCTTGGTCACGCAACAGAGCCAGGTCCGCGATCGCCTCGCCGCCGTCGGCGAGCATCACCGCCAGGTCGACGGCGATCCGCCCAGGATCGTGGCCGGTTCCCCGTGGCCGCAGTCGGCGCAGCGCATCGGTGAAGGCAGCGGTCAGGCTGGTGGCATCGGCGAGATCGGCCAGCAGCCGGGACCCGGCATGACTGACCACCCCATGGCCGTCGGCCGAGACGACGAGCTTGGGGCGCGACCCGGTA
>NZ_JAYWVC010000149.1:0-19829 GCF_036281785.1 Streptomyces chiangmaiensis
GAGCCGGGCGAGCGGGATGATGCCGTAGCCGAGCCTGCCCTCGATGCGTCCCGGGCCGGGCGCCCGGTGAGGCGGGCGTCCATGTCCCCGGTCCGAGTGACCCGCTCGGCCTTCCCTCGGTCCGTATCCGCGGCTGACAGCCCAGGCGGACCCGTCGCCGCATTCCTGGTGTCGAGAGTCCGGCGTGCACGTTCGTGCTGCCTCGGAGCCGCCTTTGTCCTGTGAGTGGAGAAAGATTGCGGGAATGCCTGCGCGACTTCTTCCCAGTCCCGGCAGTGGCTGCTACGTTCCCCTCGAAAGCCCGGCATGGCAGCCGAGTTGAGGCGGGGAGGGGCGCGTGAGACGCATGACGGCACGACCCGCGAACGCGCACCAGGCCCGGCTGCTCAAGCTGTTGCGTGACGGAGGACCCAACTCCCGGGCGCAGCTGGGCGATCAGGTCGACCTCTCGCGGTCCAAGCTGGCCGTGGAGGTGGACCGGCTCCTGGAGACGGGACTGGTCGTCGCGGACGGGCTCGCCGCCTCGCGCGGCGGTCGCCGCTCGCACAACATCCGGCTCGCCCCGAACCTGCGCTTCCTCGGCGTCGACATCGGGGCGACCTCGGTCGACGTCGCGATCACCAACGCCGAACTGGAAGTGCTGGGGCACCTCAACCAGCCCATGGACGTTCGCGAGGGGCCGGTCGCGGTCTTCGAGCAGGTCCTGTCCTTGGCGGCGAAGTTGAAGGCCACGGGCCTTGCCGAGGGCTTCGACGGCGCCGGCATCGGCGTCCCGGGGCCGGTCCGCTTCCCCGAGGGTGTGCCGGTGGCGCCGCCGATCATGCCGGGCTGGGACGGTTTCCCGGTGCGGGAGGCGCTCAGCCAGGAGCTCGGCTGTCCGGTCATGGTCGACAACGACGTGAACCTGATGGCCATGGGGGAGCAGCACGCGGGCGTCGCACGGTCCGTGGGCGACTTCCTCTGCATCAAGATCGGTACGGGCATCGGCTGCGGCATCGTCGTCGGCGGTGAGGTTTACCGCGGTACGACGGGCAGCGCGGGCGACATCGGGCACATCCAGGCCGTGCCCGACGGACGCCCGTGCGCCTGCGGCAACCGGGGTTGCCTCGAGGCCCACTTCAGCGGCGCGGCGCTCGCCCGTGACGCGCTGGAGGCGGCCCGGCAAGGACTGTCGGCGGAACTCGCCTCCAGGCTGGAGACGAACGGCGGCCTCACCGCCGTCGACGTCGCCGCCGCGGCCGCGGCGGGTGACGCCACCTCGCTCGACCTGATCAGGGAGGGCGGCACTCGCACCGGCCAGGTCATCGCGGGCCTGGTCAGCTTCTTCAACCCCGGCCTGGTGGTGATCGGCGGCGGAGTGACCGGCCTCGGCCACACCCTGCTCGCCGCGATCCGTACCCAGGTCTACCGCCAGTCGCTGCCCCTCGCGACCGGCAACCTGCCCATCGTCCTGGGTGAGTTGGGCCAGAACGCCGGAGTCATCGGCGCGGCCCGTCTCATCAGCGACCACCTGTTCTCACCCGCGTAATCGGCTCGTCCGGCAAGAGATCACCAGTACAGCGCCCTGCTCTGCCCTGCCCTGAAAACGCCTGCCCGGCACGCGTTCCGCCCTGAAACCGGCTCGCACGCCCGCCGAGGGGAACCCACATGGCACCAGAAACACCGCTGCTCAGCATGTCCGGCATCACCAAGTCGTTCCCCGGAGTCCGGGCCCTCGACGGCGTCGACCTCGACGTCCGCACGGGTGAAGTGCACTGCCTGCTCGGCCAGAACGGGGCCGGGAAGTCCACCCTCATCAAGGTTCTGGCCGGTGCCCACCAGCCCGACACCGGCACGATCCACTGGCGCGGCCAACCCGTCACACTGCGCTCGCCCATCGCGGCCATGCGCCTGGGCATTGCCACCATCTACCAGGAACTCGACCTGGTGGAGCATCTGTCGGTGGCCGAGAACGTCCATCTCGGCCACGAACCCACGACCGCGGGCTTCGTCGTGCGGGGCAAGGCCGCGCGGGCGTCGACGGCCGCGCTGCTGGGACGGCTCGGGCGCCCCGAGATCGACCCGGCCCGCCTCGTGGGGGAGTTGCCGGCGGCTCAGCAGCAGATCGTGTCCATGGCGCGCGCGCTCTCCCATGACGTACGGCTCATCGTGATGGACGAGCCGTCCGCCGCGCTCGACCCGGACGAGGTCGACAACCTGTTCCGTATCGTCGGCGACCTGACCGCCGACAAGATCGCGGTTGTCTACATCTCGCACCGCCTGGAGGAGATCCGCCGCATCGGCGACCGGGTGACCGTCCTCAAGGACGGGCGGGCGGTGGCGGGCGGGCTGCCTGCGAAGACGACACCGACCCGAGAGGTCGTGACGCTGATGACGGGACGCAACGTCGAGTACGTCTTCCCCGAGCGCCCCTCCGCGGTCCCCACCGGCAAGCCCGTCCTCGAAGTGCGGGGGCTGGCGCGGGAGGGCGAGTTCGCGCCGCTCGACCTCGAGGTCCGCCCCGGTGAGATCGTCGGACTCGCCGGACTCGTCGGATCGGGCCGCTCCGAAGTGCTCGAGACGATCTACGGCGCCCGCAGGCCCACCGCCGGCCGGGTTCTCGTCGACGGGCGCCCGCTGCGTCCGGGAAGTGTCCGCGCGGCGGTGCGCGCGGGACTCGGGCTCGCCCCCGAGGAACGCAAGGCGCAGGCGCTGCTCATGCTGGAGTCCGTCACCCGCAATGTCTCGGTCTCCTCCCTGTCCCGCTTTGCGCGCGGTGGCTGGATCGACCGGCGTGCCGAACTCGGCGCCGCGCGCGCGTCGACACGTGAGTTGTCCCTGCGCCCCGACAACCCCTCCGTACCCGTCCGCACGCTCTCCGGAGGCAATCAGCAGAAGGCCGTCCTGGCCCGCTGGCTGCTGCGCGGCTGCCGCGTGCTGCTGCTCGACGAACCGACTCGCGGCGTGGACGTCGGCGCCCGCGCCGAGCTCTACGCGGTGGTGCGCCGGCTCGCCGACGAGGGCCTCGCGGTGCTGCTGGTCTCCAGCGAGGTGCCCGAGGTGCTCGGCCTGGCCGACCGCGTCCTGGTGCTGCGCGAGGGCCGCGTCGTGCATACGGCGCCCGCCCGCGAACTCGACGAGCACCGCGTCCTCGACCTCGTCATGGAAGGAAGCCCGGCGTCATGACGCAGCCCGTGTCCCCGCCGCGCGGCAGCACCGACAAGGTGCCGTCGATCGGCCAACCGCCCTCCTGGCGCGTCCTCGCCGCCCGCGCGGACGTCCGTACCCTGTCCCTCCTGGGGGTGCTCGCCGCGCTGGTCCTCATCGGCGGCATCACCAAGCCGGACGAGTTCCTCGACACCCGCAACCTCCAACTCGTGCTCACCCAGGCCTCGGTGATCGGGGTCGTCACCGTCGGCATGACCTTCGTCATCACCTCGGGCGGTATCGACCTGTCGGTGGGCGCGATCGTCGCCCTGGCCTCGGTGTGGGCGACCACGGTCGCGACGCAGGAGTACGGCTTCGCCGGCATCCTCTTCACGGCGATCGTCGTCGGAGTGGGCTGCGGGCTGGTCAACGGCCTGCTCATCGCCTATGGCGGAATGGTCCCGTTCATCGCCACGCTCGCCATGCTGGCCTCCGCGCGTGGTCTCGCCCTGCAGATCACCGACGGCAGGACGCAGATCGTCACGGTCGACGGGATCCTCAAGCTCGGCGAGCGCGATTCCTATGTGCTCGGCATCCCGCCGCTCGTGCTGGTCTTCGCCCTTGTGACGGTCATCGGCTGGCTGGTGCTCAACCGCACCACCTTCGGGCGCCGCACGGTCGCCGTCGGCGGCAACGCGGAAGCGGCCCGGCTCGCCGGTATCGACGTACGACGCCAGCGTCTGTATCTCTACCTGCTGTCCGGGCTGTGCTGCGGCATCGCCGCCTTCCTGCTGATCATCCTGTCCGGCTCGGGCCAGAACACCAACGGCAATCTGTACGAACTGGACGCCATCGCGGCCGCGATCATCGGCGGCACGCTGCTCAGCGGAGGCCGCGGCACCATCACCGGCTCCGTCCTGGGCGTCCTGATCTTCACCACGATCACCAACATCTTCGCCCTGAACAACCTGCAGAGCGACGTCCAGCAGATCGCCAAGGGCGCGATCATCGTCGCCGCCGTGCTGGTCCAGCGCCGTACCGCAAGCACGACCTGAGGAAAGGGTTCACCGCCATGTCACAGCTCACCAGTCGCAGAGGGCTGCTCTTCGGGACCGCCGCCGTGTCCGCCGGTGCCCTCCTCGCAGGTTGCACGAGCAACGAGACCACATCCGACAAGCCCGGCGGGAACGAGCAGCCGGCTGCCGACGACAAGCCCGGCAAGCACGTCACCATCGGCTTTGCCGGCCCGCAGGCCGACCACGGCTGGCTCAACGCCATCAACGACAACGCCAAGAGCCGTGCCGGGAAGTACTCGGACGTCACGCTGGAGATCACCGAGGGCTCCAACGACACCGCGATCCAGATCGGCCAGATCGAGACCCTCATCAACAAGAAGGTCGACGTCCTGGTCGTGCTGCCCGCCGACGGCAAGGCCCTCACCCAGGTCGGGCTGAAGGCGATGGGGGCCGGCATCCCGGTCGTCAACCTCGACCGCATCTTCAACACTCCGCAGGCCTACCGCTGCTGGATCGGCGGCGACAACTACGGCATGGGCCTCAACGCCGGCCACTACATCGGCGGGAAGCTCAAGGGGAAGTCGGACGCCCGCGTCATCGAGCTGGCCGGCATCGACAACCTGGAGCTGACCAAGCAGCGCACCCAGGGCTTCGACGACGCGCTGAAGAACTACCCGAACATCAAGAAGGTGGCCCGCCAGGCCGCCGACTTCACGGTCGAGTCGGGGCAGGCGAAAATGGCCCAACTCCTCCAGGCACAACCCAAGTTCGACGCGCTGTGGAACCACGACGACGACCAGGGGGTGGGTGCGCTGCGGGCTATCGAGCAGGCCGGGCGGGACGACTTCCTCATGGTCGGGGGGGCCGGGGCGCTGTCCGCGTTCCAGGCCATCAAGCAGGACAACGGCGTCCTCAAGGCGACCGTCCTCTACCCGCCGACCATGGCCGCCTCCGCCATCGACCTCGCGCGCGCCCTCGGCCAGGGCAAGGGCATCGGCGGCCTCGCCGAGTACGAGATCCCGGCGTCGATCACGCTGTACTCGGCCGTCGTCGACAAGGACAACGTCGACCAGTACATGCCCACCGGCTTCAGGTGACGCGTCCCGCCCGCACCCCCCGACGCGCCACCACGAAGAGGACCAGGAGGACACAGCGCATGGGACAGTGGCAGCAGACAGAAGGGGCGGAGAGCGAGCAGCCGCGATGGGCCGGCTTTGGGGAACCGGAAGGGGCCGTAGCGGAAAGGCCGCCGCTGCGCATCGGCATGGTCGGTTACGCCTTCATGGGCGCCGCTCATTCGCAGGGGTGGCGCACGGTGGGCCGCGTCTTCGACCTGCCCCTGCGGCCGGTCCTCGCCGCGATCTGTGGACGTGACGCCGCCGCGGTACACGCGGCGGCGGACCGGCACGGCTGGGCGACGGCCGAGACCGACTGGCGGGACCTCGTCGCGCGGGACGACATCGACCTCGTCGACATCTGCACCCCCGGTGACACCCACGCCGAGATCGCCCTTGCCGCGCTGGCCGCCGGCAAGCACGTGCTGTGCGAGAAGCCCCTCGCCAACACGGTCGAGGAGGCCGAAGCCATGGCGGAGGCCGCCGCGACCGCGCACGAGCGGGGCCTGTCCGCGATGGTCGGCTTCAACTACCGCCGTGTTCCCGCCGCCGCGTTCGCCCGGCGGATGGTCGCCGAGGGGCGGCTCGGCACCCTGCGGCACGTGCGGGTGACATACCTTCAGGACTGGCTGGTGGACCCGTCCTTCCCGCTCACCTGGCGGCTGCGCAGGGAACGGGCGGGGTCGGGCTCCCTCGGCGACCTGGGCGCGCACATCATCGACCTCGCCCAGCACCTCGCCGGGGAGCCGCTGGCCGGGGTCTCGGCCCTGACCGAGACGTTCGTCCGGGAACGACCCCTGGCCGGCGGTGTCACCGGTGGACTGTCCGCCGTCTCGGCCGCCGGCACCGGAGCCGTCACAGTGGACGACGCCGCCGTGTTCACCGGGCGCTTCGCCTCCGGCGCGCTCGCCTCCTTCGAGGCCACCCGGTACGCCACCGGACGCAAGAACGCCCTGCGCATCGAACTCAACGGCGAGCGCGGCTCACTGGCCTTCGATCTGGAGCGGCTCAACGAGCTGTCGTACCACGACGGCACCGAGCCGGGCACGCATGCCGGCTTCCGCCGCATCCTCGTCACCGAACCCGACCACCCCTACCTGGACGCCTGGTGGCCCCCGGGCCACGGCCTCGGCTACGAGCACACCTTTGTCCACCAGGCCCGCGACCTCGTGCACGCGATCGCCGCGGGCCGCACCCCCGAGCCCTCCTTCGCCGACGGACTCCAGGTTCAGCGGGTCCTCGCGGCGGTGGAGGACAGCGCCCGGAAGAACTCCCTGTACACCCCGATAGCGGTCTGAGGAGGCCTTGCGAATGCCGCGCACGTTCACGCTCTTCACCGGTCAGTGGGCGGACCTCCCGCTGGAGGAGGTCTGCCGTCTCGCCCGCGACTTCGGCTACGACGGACTCGAACTCGCCTGCTGGGGAGACCACTTCGAGGTCGACAAGGCGCTCGCGGACCCGTCCTACCTCGCCTCGCGCCACGAACTGCTCGCCAAGTACGGCCTCAAGTGCTGGGCGATCTCCAACCACCTGGTCGGCCAGGCCGTCTGCGACGCCATCATCGACCAGCGTCACCAGGGCATCCTCCCGGCCCGCATCTGGGGCGACGGTGACGGGGAAGGCGTACGGCGGCGGGCCGCCGCCGAGATCGCCGACACCGCCCGCGCCGCCGCCGCCTTCGGCGTCGACACCGTCATCGGCTTCACCGGATCCGCGATCTGGCACCTGGTCGCCATGTTCCCGCCCGCCCCGGAGCCGATGATCGAGCGCGGCTACGAGGACTTCGCCGAGCGCTGGAACCCGATCCTCGACGTCTTCGACGCCGAGGGCGTCCGGTTCGCGCACGAGGTCCACCCCAGCGAGATCGCCTACGACTACTGGACGACACAACGGGCTCTCGAGGCCGTCGACCACCGGCCCGTCTTCGGACTGAACTTCGATCCCTCGCATTTCGTCTGGCAGGACCTCGACCCGGTCGGCTTCCTGTGGGACTTCCGCGACCGGATCTACCACGTCGACTGCAAGGAGGCCCGTAAGCGCCTCGACGGCCGTAACGGCCGCCTCGGCTCCCATCTGCCCTGGGGAGACCCGCGCCGCGGCTGGGACTTCGTGTCCGCCGGACACGGTGACGTCCCCTGGGAGGACGTCTTCCGGATGCTGCGCTCCATCGATTACCAGGGCCCCGTGTCCGTCGAGTGGGAGGACGCCGGTATGGACCGGCTCCAGGGCGCACCCGAGGCCCTCACACGCCTGAAGGCGTACGACTTCGAGCCGCCGTCGGCATCCTTCGACGCGGCGTTCGGCAACTGACCTCTTTTTCCGCTCTCCGGGACGACGGCGCATCCCGGCGTCAGCACCCGCCGGGCACCGGCGGCGACCCCACCGGCAGCTGCGGGTCGGTGACCGCAACCACCACAACCCGATGATGGAGCAGGACAACGCGCCCAGCTCCACCGACCCGCCCGGTCGCTCGAGCACGCGCGGATCGGCTACCGCAACATGGCCGCGCTGCGCCGCAGGTGGCGCCGGACGCAGCCGACCGCAGACGCACGAGGAGGCCCCTCCCCGAACCCGGGGAGGGGCCTCCTCACCTGTCGGAAACCATCAGCCCGCGGGCTGCGGCTGCGGGGCCGTGGTCACCTCCCGGTCCTGCCCGGGCTGCCGCAGCAGCAGAGCGATCGCCGCGGCGATCATGGAGATGCCGCCGGCCAGGGCGTATGCCCCGTTGTAGCCCCAGGCGGCGACCACCATCGAGCCGAGACCACCGCCGAACAGACCACTGATCAGCTTGCCGCTGTACACCAGTCCGTAGTTGGAGGCGTTGTAGTTCTCACCGAAGTAGTCCGGGGTCAGCGCCGCGAAGAGCGGGTAGAACGCGCCGCCGCCGAAGCCGGAGAGGAAGGCGAAGAACAGGAAGAGCGCCTCGCTCTTGACGTCGCCCGCCCAGATCACACCGAACTGGGCGAGACCCAGGACGACGATGACCATCACCAGCGTCGACTTGCGGCCCCACTTGTCGGACATCCAGCCGACGACACCGCGTCCGATGCCGTTGATGACCGCCATGACACCCATCGAGGACGCCGCCACCAGCGGGCCGAAGCCCACCTCCTTGGCGAAGTCGACCTGGAAGGAGATACCGAAGATGGACACACCTGCGGTCAGCACGATGGACAGCCACATCAGGGGCAGCATGCCCGTCCTGATGGCCTCCTTCGGGGTGAACTGCTTCACCGCCGGAGGGTTCTTGGCCAGGCTCGTCCCGCTCTTCTGGGCGGCGGAGTACGCCAGCGGGTCGATGTCCGCCGGCCACCAGTTCTTCGGCGGGTCCTTGAAGAACATCGCGCAACCGAAGACCACGATCAGGATGTAGCAGCCGATGAGGTCCAGGACACGGTGGTAGTTCGCGGTGTCGAAGGCGTAGTTGAAGATGAAGATGAAGGGCAGGGAGCCGTACGCGAATCCGCCGTTGACGAAACCCGTGCGGGCGCCGCGCCGTTCAGGGAACCACTTGCCGACCATGTTGATGCAGGTCGCGTAGACCAGGCCGGAGCCGACACCGCCGATGACGCCGAAGCCCAGGATGGCGAGCCACACGTTGCTCAGGTGGGACAGGGCCAGGAAGCCCACGACACACATCACGGAGCCGATGTACATCGCCGAGCGCGCGGTCAGCAGGCCCTTCTCCCGCAGCCAGCCCGCCGGGAAGGCGATGCCGGCCTGGAAGAAGACCCAGACGCTGAGGATCCAGAAGGTGTTGCTCTGCGTCCAACCGTGCGCGTGGGACAGGGTGTCCTCCGCGGAGCCGAACGCGTACTCGAAGACGCTGATGGCCATCATGGCGATCCACGGCAGGTACACCATGAGTTTGCGTGAGTGGCCGAGGATGTCCCGGTCGGTCTCGCCGATGCGGTACACGCGCCCGCGCGCGTCCGTCACTTCACGGTACGGGCGCTGCTCGGCGCCGGTGCTGCTGGTGGCTATGGGGTCTGCCGTCATATCACGCCATCTCCTCGCCGAGCGGCTGGGAATTGGGGACGATGCGCCGGGCGTTGGGCTTGCCCGGGGCCTTGAGGAAGAGCGCCAGGAACGCGGAGGCCAGGCCGATGCTGCCGGCCAGGACGAAGGCGCCCTGGTAGTCCCATGCGGCGACGACGACCGAGCCCATACCGGAGCCGACGAGGCCCGAGATCAGCTTGGAGCTGTAGACCATGCCGTAGTTGCTGGCGTTGTTGTTCTCACCGAAGTAGTCCGCGGTCATGGCTGCGAAGAGCGGGAAGATCGCGCCGCCACCGAAACCGGAGACCATCGAGCAGAACAGGAAGAACGGCATGCTGCCCATCTGGCCGGAGACCAGCACGCCGAACTGTGCGCTGCCGAGCACGATGCACACGATGATCAGCGTGTTGCGGCGCCCGTAGCGGTCGGATATCCAGCCGATGACACCGCGTCCGGTGCCGTTGACGATGGCCTTCAGGGACATCGCCGTGGCCACGATTCCGCCCGCGAAGCCCATGTCCTTGCCGAACGGGACCTGGAAGGCGATGCCGAAGATGTTGATGCCGGCCGTGCACAGCAGGCAGAACCACATCATCCACAGGACCGGAGTGCGAGCGGCCTCCCGCGGCGTGTACTGCTTGATGGACGGCGGGTTCTTCTCCAGGGCCCGGCGGATGCGCGGGTCGTCGGTCGCCTTCAGCGGGTCCACGTGCGAGGGCCACCAGTTCTTCGGCGGGTCCTGGAAGAACCAGCCCGCGGCGGCCACCACGAGGCACAGACCGACGCCCACCGCGGCGAGCACCGTCTGGTAGTTGCTCAGGTTCATGTACGACGTGAACAGGAACACGAAGGGCACGGATCCGTAGGCGAAACCGCCGTTGACGAAGCCGGTCTTGCCGCCCTTCCGCTCCGGATACCACTTGCCGACCATGTTCACGCAGGTCGCGTAGACGAGGCCGGCGCCGATGCCGCTGCACACGCCGAAGCCGAGGTAGGCCACCAGCACGTTCGGCGCGTAGGCCAGTGACACATAGCCCAGCATCGTGCCGACCGCGCCGATCAGCATGGCCGTGCGCGCGGGCAGCTTGCCGTTCTCCCGCAGCTGACCGGCGGGGAAGGCCACGGCCGCCTGGAAGAACACCCAGACACCCATGAGCCAGAAGATGTGTCCACTGCTCCACAGATGAGCTTCGTGGAGTGTGTCCTCGGCCGAGGTGAACGCGTACTCGGCGGAACTGATGCCCATCATGCCCACCCAGGGCAGGATGACCATCCATTTCCGTGGTCGGCCCATGATGTTGACGTCCGACTCACCGATCCGGTACACGCGGCCGTTGCGGTCCGTCACCTCCCTGTAGGAGACGGACGTCGAATAGTCAGTGGTTGTCATTGTTCATTACCCCTTGCGTCGAAAGATCTGGCCAGCGCCCCCTGTCCAATGCCTTTCGTGCGCGCACGGGCCCGGGGCACGGCCGACGCGCACCGTCGGCCGTCCCCGCTTCAGTCACCTCATGACCCGCCCCCCAACGCCCGCCCGTCTCCCGGCGCGGCAGAAGAGCCTTCGGCCCCCAGCCTTTCCGCGGCACGCGCCCAGCGGTACTTGGCGCCGAGGACGGCCACCGGCTTCTCGGTGGTGTAGGGGTACGCCACGACCCCTCGCTCGTAGAGGTACTGGCAGGCCTCTTCGACCTCGACGTCACCGGCGAGCGACGCCACCACCGGCTTCTCGATGCCGCGCTCGCGGAACTCGGCCACCACGCGCGCGGTCAGCTCCGCGAACACCATCGGCGGGGTCACGATGGTGTGCCAGTAGCCGAGGACGAGCGCGTGGATGCGCGGGTCCTCCAGGCCCAGCCGGATCGTGGCCTCGTACGTCGACGGCGGCTCCCCACCGGTGATGTCCACCGGGTTGCCCGCGGCCCCGAAGGGCGGGATGAACCTCCGGAAGGAGGCGTCGAGGTCGGGCGGGATCTCCATCAGGGACAGGCCGTTGTCGGTGACCGCGTCGGAGAGCAGGACACCGCTGCCGCCGGCACCGGTGATGATCACGACGTTGTCGCCCTTCGGGGTCGGCAGCACCGGCAACGCGCGCGCATACTCCAGCATGTCGTTCAGCCCGGGCGCCCTGATGACACCGGCCTGCCGGAGGATGTCGCCGTACACGGCGTCGTCACCCGCGAGCGCCCCGGTGTGCGAGCCTGCTGCCCTCGCGCCCGCCGCCGTGCGCCCCGCCTTCAGCACCACGACCGGCTTCCTCGGCACCGTCGCGCGTGCCGCCTCCACGAAGGCGCGCCCGTCCTTGAGGTCCTCCAGGTGCATCGCGATGCACTCGGTGTGCGGGTCCTCGCCGAACCACGTCAGCAGGTCGTCCTCGTCGAGGTCCGACTTGTTGCCGAGCCCGACGATCGCCGACACACCCGTCTTGGTGGTGCGGGCGAAACCGAGGATGGCCATCCCGATGCCACCGGACTGCGAGGTCAGTGCGACTCCGCCCTTGACGTCGTACGGCGTGCAGAACGTGGCGCACAGGTCGTTCCAGGTCGAGTAGTAGCCGTAGATGTTCGGCCCGAGCAGCCGGACGCCGTACCGCTCGGCGATCGCCACGATCTCGTCCTGCAGTTCGTGCTCGCCGGTCTCCGCGAACCCGGAGGGGATCAGAACGGCGTTGGGGATCTTCTTGCGCCCCACCTCTTCCAACGCCGCGGCCACGCGCTGGGCGGGGATGGTGAAGACCGCCACATCCACCTCACCAGGAACGTCCGTGACACTCTTGTACGCCTTGCGGCCGAGAATGTCATCGGCCTTGGGGTTCACCGGATGGATCTCCCCGGAGAAGCCACCGTCGACGAGATTGCGCATGACCGAATTGCCGATCTTGCCCTGCTCGTTGGAGGCACCGATCACGGCCACGGAGGACGGCTGCATCAACCGGCGCATGGACGCGAGGATCTCGTCACGCGTGTAGCGACGGCGCTCCCTGGGCGGTGCGTCGGAGAGGATCACGCGGATGTCGGCCGCCACCGCGCCCTGCGGGGTGGCGATCACCGGGTTGAGGTCCACCTCGGCGATCTCCGGGAAGTCCGCCACGAGCTGGGAGACCCGGCGGATCTGCTCCGCGATCGCCCACCGGTCCACGCCCGCCTGACCGCGCACCCCGCGCAGGATCTCCGCCGAGCGGATCGAGTCCAGCATGGACAGCGCCTCGTCGGCGTCCACCGGCGCGAGCCGGAACGTGACGTCCTTGAGCACCTCGACGAGCACACCGCCAAGACCGAAGGCCACGACCTTGCCGAAGGTGGGGTCGGTCACCGCGCCGACGATGACCTCCTGGCCCTGCGGCAGCAGTTCCTGTACCTGCACTCCCTCGATACGGGCATCGGCGTCGTAGGCCTTGGCGTTCTCGACGATCGTGTGGAAGGCGGCGCGTACGTCCGTCGCGCCCTCGACACCGACGACGACGCCGCCGGCGTCGGTCTTGTGCAGGATGTCGGGAGAGACGATCTTCATCACGACCGGCCCGCCGAACCGCGCCGCGTACGCCACCGCCTCCTCGACGTCCGTGGCAAGTTCCTCACCGGGCACGGCGATCCCGTATGCGTCGGCGATCACCTTGCCCTCCGGCGCGGTGAGCGCGGTCCGTCCTTGTGCCCGTACGGTGTCGAGAAGCGATCGCACCCTCAGCACCCAGTCCTCGACCATCACGTCAGATCACTCCCGTCGACTTGAGCAGACGCAACTCCTCGTCCCCCAAGCCCAGTTCACCGATATAGATCTCTTCGTTGTGCTCGCCGAGCAACGGCGAACTGGTCACCTCGACAGGGGAGTCGGAGAGCTTGAGCGGGCTGCCCACGGTCACGAACTCGCCCCGCTCGGGGTGCGGCACGGTGACGACCATCTCGTTGGCGGCCAGCGAAGCGTCCTCGATGATCTCCTTGGTCGACAGGATGGGCCCGCATGGGATGTTCTGGGCGTTCAGCCGCTCCAGCACCTCCCACTTGGGCAGCGTCGAGGTCCACTCCTCGATCAGCTGGAACATCTTGCCGAGCTTGGGAAGCCGCGCCTCCGGCGTCGCCCACTCGGGGTCGTCCGCCAGCTCGGGCCGCCCGATGAGCCGGCTGAGCGGCTCCCATCCGACGGGCTGGACGATGACATACACGTAGTCGTTCGGGCCGCCAGGGGCGCACTTGACCGCCCAGCCGGGCTGGCCTCCCCCGGACGCGTTGCCCGAGCGGGGCACTTCGTCGCCGAAGTCCTCGTTGGGATATTCGGCGAGCGGCCCGTGGGCCAGGCGCTGCTGATCACGCAGCTTCACCCGGCACAGATTGAGCACAGCGTGTTGCATGGCCACATTGACCCGCTGTCCACGCCCGGTGTGCTCCCGCTGGAGCAGCGCGGCGAGAATCCCCGCCACGGCATGCACACCCGTGCCCGAGTCCCCGATCTGCGCCCCCGTCGCCAGCGGCGGCCCGTCCTCGAACCCCGTGGTGGCCATCGAACCGCCCATGGCCTGCGCGACGACCTCGTAGGCCTTGAACTTGGTGTACGGGCCCTCACCGAACCCCTTGATGGAGGCATAGACGATGCGCGGATTGATCTCCTGGATGCGGTCCCAGGAAAAGCCCATACGGTCGACCGCGCCCGGCCCGAAGTTCTCGACCATGACGTCGGAGCGGCGGATCAACTCGGTCAGGAGCTGCTTGCCGCGCTCGGTCTTGGTGTTGAGGGTGATGCTCCGCTTGTTGCAGTTGAGCATCGTGAAGTAGAGGGAGTCGACGTCGGGTATGTCCCGCAGTTGCTTGCGGGTGATGTCACCGGTCGGCGCCTCCAGCTTGACGACGTCGGCGCCGAGCCAGGCGAGCAACTGGGTGGCGGAGGGTCCGGACTGAACGTGAGTCATGTCCAGGACACGGATGCCGTCGAGAGCCTTAGTCATGTCAAGCGCTCCTCACTACTTGTCCATGGGCTGGTTCGGGTTGCGGGGAACGTACGCGTGCGGGTCCACCCGGACGTTGAGCAACGAGGGCATCCCGGACTCGCGGGCGCGCCGCAGAGCGGGGCCGATGCCGACGGGGTCGCCGGTACGGGTGGATGGGCAGGGCGTCCGACCGCAACTGCGGCAGCCGCCTCCCGAGGGCCGTCTCCTCCGTGGCGCGCAGCTCGTCGAGCCACTCCTTGCGCCGGCACGCCCCGTCGTCGGCGCGCCCGGAGGCGGCCTCGGCGACGGACCTCAGGACCAGTCCCGCGTCGCCGGCGAACCCGAGGCCGATGTCCCGGTGCTCGCCGACTGCTTGGGTGTCGAGGCCGATTTGCCCGGTGGCCTCGGGGTCGCCGGCTGGGCGCGTCGGGGCACGGCGGTGGCCGGCCCCCGGGATGCGCACCGTCGCCGATGGCACCTCGGTGGCGAGGACATGGTCCGGTGTCTCCAGGAAGGAGGGGCCGGGCTCGGCGCGATAACACGCGCGGAGCGCCGCCGACACCATCTCCGCCGCGTGCGCCGCGTTCGGCACGCTCGCCGCGGACTTGGTGAGGGGCGCCGTCATGTCGGTGTGCGGCAGGCCCGGCGGAGCCCCCCAGCTGGCCCGGGTGAGTGCGCCCTGGCCGCCGATCAGCAGCAGTGGTGCCTGTACGCGGAAGGCAGTGGCGACGGCGGAGAGGGCGTCGGTCGTGCCGGGGCCCGCCGTGACGAGGGCGCACCCGGGGCTGCCGGTGATGCGCGCATGGCCGTCCGCCGCGCGGGTGGCGGCCTGGTCACGGCGTAGGTGTACGACCTCGATGCCTTCGTCCACGCAGCCGTCGTAGAGGTCGCGGATGCGGCCGTCGCACCGGATGTGCGCGACCTCGGCACCCTCTGCTCTGGGTGCCTTGGCGATCAGACGCCCACCGGAGATGAGCTCCCGGTTGATGTCGTCAGGCATGGCGAAGCCCTCTCCCTTCGTAGGGTCCGGAACGCGCGGCGGTACATTGCATACAGTCGACGAATACTGTATGAAGCTTGTTATCCCGCATCCGATGGGCGGTGTCCAGGGGGCGTGCGGCACTTTTCAGTCATCGGAGTTCTGGCCTCTCGATGACTTCGCGCTGACTTCGCAGACAGGAGCCGAGATGGACCTGTACGAACACCAGGCAAGGGCCCTCTTCCGGGAGTACGGCATCGTGGTGCCGAGGGCCGAGGTCACGGACTCGCCCAAAGAGGCACGCGAGATCGCCCGCAGGCTCGGCGGCAAAGTCGTCGTCAAGGCGCAGGTGAAGACGGGCGGCCGCGGCAAGGCGGGCGGCGTTCGGCTCGCCACGGACCCGGCCGATGCGGAACTCACCGCACGCCAGATCCTGGGCATGGACATCAAGGGCCACAGGGTCGGCAAGGTGATGCTGGCCGAACCCGTGGACATCGAGCACGAGTTCTATGTGAGTTACGTTCTCGACCGGGCCGCCGGCTGCTTCCTGGGGATCGCCTCCGCGGACGGCGGGACGGAGATCGAGGAGGTCGCCGCCGTCCGCCCCGAAGCGGTGGCGCGCGTGCCCATCGACCCGGCCGAGGGCGTCACCTCCTCCAAGGCGGGCGAGATCGCCGAGGCGGCAGGCCTGCCGCCGCAGACCGTCGATGTGCTCGTACGGCTCTGGGAGGTCCTCGTCCGCGAGGACGCCGTGCTCGTCGAGGTCAACCCGCTCGTCCGCACCGAGCAGGGCCGCATCCTCGCGCTCGACGGCAAGGTCACGCTCGACGACAACGCCCGGTTCCGGCAGGCACGGTGGGGTGCGGAGGACGCCGAGCACGACGACCCGCTGGAGGCCGAGGCCGCCGCCAAGGGCCTCAACTACGTCCGGCTGGACGGCGAGGTCGGCATCATCGGCAACGGCGCGGGCCTGGTCATGTCGACGCTCGACGTGGTCGCGGGCTGCGGCGCACGTCCGGCGAACTTCCTCGACATCGGCGGCGGAGCCTCCGCCCAGATCATGGCCGACGGGTTGTCCGTCATCCTCTCCGACCCGCCCGTGAAGTCGGTCTTCGTGAACGTCTTCGGCGGCATCACCGCCTGCGACGCGGTCGCCGACGGCATCGTGCAGGCACTGGACGCGGTGCAGCTGACCAAACCGCTCGTCGTCCGCCTCGACGGCAACAACGCTCCTCGGGGCAGGGCGCTGCTCGACGAGCGCGCACACCCGTACGTCCTGCAGGTCAGCACCATGGACGGCGCCGCGCGCCGGGCCGCCGAACTCGCCAAAGCCGACTGAAGGAGCCCGTCATGGCCATCTACCTCACCAAGGAGAGCAAGGTCCTCGTCCAGGGCATGACCGGCGGCGAGGGCATGAAGCACACCCGCCGCATGCTCGCAGCCGGCACGGAGGTCGTCGGCGGAGTCAACCCGCGCAAGGCGGGCAGGAGCGTGGACTTCGACGTCCCCCAGCGCCTGGACGGCCTGGGAGGCGCCCCCAGCGCCGTACCCGTCTTCGGTTCGGTGCGCGAGGGCATGGAGGCGACCGGCGCGGACGTGACCGTCGTCTTCGTACCGCCCGCATTTGCGAAGGCCGCGGTCATGGAGGCGGCCGACGCGGGCATCGGCCTCGCGGTGGTCATCACGGAGGGCATCCCGGTCCACGACTCGGTCGCCTTCACCGCATACGCCGCGTCGAAAGGGACCCGGATCATCGGTCCCAACTGCCCGGGACTGATCACCCCCGGTCAGTCCAACGCGGGCATCATCCCGGCCGACATCACCAAGCCGGGCCGCATCGGTCTGGTGTCGAAATCCGGCACGCTGACCTACCAGCTCATGTACGAACTGCGGGACACAGGTTTCTCGACCTGCGTGGGCATCGGCGGTGACCCCGTCGTCGGCACCACCCACATCGACTGCCTGGCCGCCTTCGAGGCCGACCCCGACACCGATCTGATCGTGATGATCGGCGAGATCGGCGGCGACGCGGAGGAGCGGGCCGCCGCCTACATCCGCGACCACGTCACCAAGCCCGTCGTCGGGTATATCGCCGGGTTCACCGCGCCCGAAGGCAAGACGATGGGGCACGCCGGCGCCATCGTCTCCGGCTCCTCCGGAACCGCGCAGGCGAAGAAGGAAGCGCTGGAAGGGGTAGGAGTGAAAGTGGGCGGAACCCCGACCGAGACGGCGCATCTGGTACTCGCCCTGCTGGAAGCGGGACGTGACGTCACTCATAGTTGACGTGAGGTTACTTACAGGTGCTCCGGCGCCTCGTTAGCGTCCCACGCACGACGTCCGCGTACGGCATGTGCGATCACTGTCGATCACGTGCGCGGACGAGCCATGACCCCCCGCCCCCGACCGTGCACCGAGAGCGGAGCAATCCGATGGCACCCACCCTCACCCTCAAGTCCGGTACGTCCTGGGCCGACGCCTGGCAGCGCTGCCTCGCCGTCGCCCCCGAGGCCTTCCGGGACGACCGTGTCCTCAATCTCTGGGACTCCTCCTGGCAGGCGGACGGCCGGGCCCTGCCCGCCACCAGCCCGGTGGACGGCAGCCCCATCGCGGGCCCACCGCGCCTGGACCGGGCGACCGCCCGCCGCGCCGTACAGGCGTCGCTCGACCAGCACCGCGCCTGGCGCCATGTGGCGCCGGCCGAGCGCCGGGCCCGCGTCGCCGCGACCCTCGACGCGCTCACCGAGCATCGCGAGCTGCTTGCCCTCCTCCTCGTCTGGGAGATCGGCAAGCCCTGGCGGCTGGCTCAGGCCGACGTGGACCGGGCCATCGACGGCGTGCGCTGGTACGTCGACGGAATCGAACCGATGATCGGCGACCGAGTCCCGCTGGACGGCCCGGTCTCGAACATCGCGAGCTGGAACTACCCGATGAGCGTTCTGGTCCACGCGATGCTGGTCCAGGCCCTGGCGGGCAACGCGGTCATCGCCAAGACCCCGACGGACGGCGGCCTCGCCTGCCTGACCCTGGCCTGCGCGCTCGCCGCACGCGAAGGCATCCCGGTCACCCTCGTCAGCGGCAGCGGGGGCGAGCTGTCGGAAGCACTGGTGCGGGCGCCGGAGATCGGCTGCGTGTCCTTCGTCGGTGGCCGAGACACGGGCGCCGCCGTGGCCACGGCGGTCGCCGACCTCGGCAAGCGGCACATCCTCGAACAAGAGGGCCTGAACACCTGGGGCATCTGGAACTACTCGGACTGGGAGTCGCTCACCGCGGTCATCCCCAAACTCTTCGACTACGGCAAGCAGCGCTGCACGGCGTATCCCCGCTTCGTCGTCCAGCGTGAGCTGTTCGACGAGTTCCTGGCGGCGTACCTGCCGGCGGTCCGCACCCTCAGGGTCGGCCACCCCCTGGCGGTGGAGAAGCGGGACGACCCCTGTCCCGACCTCGACTTCGGCCCGGTGATCAACGCGGCCAAGGCCAAGGAGCTGAACGACCAGGTGGCCGAGGCGATCGACCGCGGCGCGGTCCCCCTGCACCGGGGGCGGGCCGAGGACGCGCGCTTCCTGCCCGGCCAGGACACCTCGGCCTACGTCCACCCGGTCACCCTCCTGAACCCGCCCTCGTCCTCCCCGCTGCACCACGCGGAACCGTTCGGCCCGGTCGACACGATCGTCCTGGTCGACACGGAGGCGGAGCTGCTGGCGGCGATGAACGCGTCGAACGGCGCGCTGGTCGCCACGCTCTCCACGGACGACCGGGAGACCTTCGACCGTCTGGCCCCGCAGATCCGCGCCTTCAAGGTCGGCCATGGGAAGCCGCGCTCGCGCGGCGACCGTGACGAGCTCTTCGGCGGCTTCGGCGCGTCCTGGCGTGGCGCGTTCGTCGGCGGCGACCTGCTGGTGCGTGCGGTGACGCAGGGGCCGGCGGGGGAGAGGCTGCCCGGGAACTTCCCCGAGTATCAGCTCATGCCGTGAGCTGCGGCCGGGCGGTATGCGCTTCGCGTGCGTGCCGCCCGGCCATGATCTCGTCCGCCGACCATCGGGCCACACCCTCGGTCTCGGCGAGCCGGGCGATCCCTTCCGCAGGCGGGACCAGCGCGAGTCCGTACGCCTCGTACTCGGCGATCGCCGGATTGCCGCCGGGGATCCCGCCGGCACCCGGGGACTGGTGCGTGCCGCCGACACCGAGGCCCAAGACCAGCCGCCCACCGGAGATCACGTCCACGGCGGCCACCTTGCCGAGGACCGCGGGCGGACGGATCCGATTGCCGGTCCTGGTGGTCCTCGCAGGCGCGGAGCCCCTGTCCCAGATCGAGGTCGCGGCGCGGCTCGGCGTGGACCGCACCACCATGGTCGTGCTGATCGACACCCTGGAGGACCGAGGCCTGGTGCGGCGGCGCAGTACGCACGACCGCAGCAAGAACGTCGTCGAGCTGACCGACGAGGGGGCGGACTGCCTGCGCCGGGGCGAGGAGGCCCGCCGAACGGCGGAGCGCCGCTTCCTCGCTCCGCTGGACGAACAGACGGCCACCACGCTCGTGCACGCCCTGCGGCTCCTGGTGACTGAGGGTGCCGACGAGTGACCGCCGCAGGGCGGAAACGCAGGTGAAAGCCGCTCCGAAACCTTGGTATTGTTGACCCTGTCGCCGCGGGGAAGACCCCCGGCAAGGCGACAGATACCTC
>NZ_JAYWVC010000015.1:0-85567 GCF_036281785.1 Streptomyces chiangmaiensis
AGGTGTGGGTGGCGGGGTCGGCGAAGCCCGCGGTGTGCGCCTCGGCGGTGATGTGCGGCACGGGGTTCGCGGCCAGGTCCCGATAGACGACCGTGCCGTTGGGGTGCTGTTCCTGCCAGGTCTTGCGGAAGGCCTCCGACACAGTGCGGGAGGCGGACGCCTCGCCCCCGAAGACGGACGAGTCGATGTGGAGCAGGGTGGCCATGTGGGTCTCCAAAGAACGTGCCCGAGCCCGGACGAGTCGGGCTAAGAATTCGTACACAGCTATCTCTAGCATAGGAGCTTACTTTTTTTCATCCCCGTATGGCGAGGTAGTACGATGTCCCCATGGCGGCGGAGCAGGGCCACGACGTGGCGGCATGCAAGCAGGTGGACGGCGGCATCAGCCGCGTCTTCCAGTTGCTCGGAAAGCGCTGGAGCGGCCCGATCGTGGCGGTGCTCGTGGATCAGCCGGCGCACTTCGCCGACCTGCGGCGGGCGATCCCCGGCATCAGTGAGCGCATGCTTTCCGACCGGCTCGCCGAACTCGGCGCCGCGGGGTTGGTGGTACGCGAGGTCGACGAGGGGCCGCCGCTTCGGGTCTCCTACCGGCTGACGGAGTCGGGGGCCGCACTGGAGCCCGCGCTCAAGGCGCTCGGGCAGTGGGCGCAGACGCACCTGCCGGATGCGGAGCCCTGCGCGGGGTCGACCGAAACCTGCATGGAGACGGCCCCCAAGTGACCTCGCCGCCGAGCGGGACGCGCACCCGAGTCGGTATTTGCGTACTCGAAGGCACCCCTCGACAGACTCGACGGCTTCCGCATGCGCCTGCCTGCCCACTCCCGTGCCACGGCGACCTTCACCCGGGCCGGCCGCGCAGCATGCCGTCGGGGTCGTAGCGTTTCCAGAGCTCGGTGACACGGGCGCCGACCTGCCCCGGGTAGGCGCGTGCGAACGTCGCCTCGTCCGGGTTGCTCTCGAAGTTCACATAGGCGCCGTCGGTGTACGCGACAAGCGGTTCCCAGGCGGCGGCCAGCGTCGACCGGTCATCCGGTGGGAACACGGAGGCGATGCCCAGGGTCTTCTGGTGGCGGTGGGCATAGGCGGCGGCCGAGGGGGACTGATCGTGGACTGCGCCGCCGAGCGAGCGCAGCTGGACGAGCACCGGGCTCGGTCCGGCCGATGCCGCCACCAGGGCACGGGCCGCCTCCCGGCCCATCTCGGTGAACAGTCCGTTGGTCGTGGTGGAGGGCATCTGCCCGGTGTTCGGGTGCAGATGTGCGGGTGAGACCAGCTCCGTGTAAGGGACGAGATGGGCCTGTTGGACCATGACGCGGCCGATCCCGAGGAGAGGTTCGAGGGCCCGGCGGATCACGGGAGGACTGTCGGAGGCGACGACGGCGGTGATGAACGCGGTCGTCGAGGCGCCCTGCGACGAGAGGGTCACCGCCGTCGACAGCTCCCGCGGTGCCCGCGCCATGACGGCCTCCCAACGGCGCAGCGTCCCACCGGCCCGATCCACCGGCACGGCCAACTGCGCGAACCCCACGTCACGCAGCTCCACCGCCTCGATCTCGAAGGCCACCGCGATGCCCGCGCCGCTGCCCGCCCCGCGCATCACCCACAGCAGATCCGGATCGGTTCCGGGGTCGGCGCGGGTGGCCGTCCCGTCGGACAGGACCACCTCGACGGCGCGGATGCGGTCGACGGTCAGCCCGTAGTGCCGTACGAGCCATCCGATGCCGCCGCCCGTGGCCAGACCGCCGACGCCGACGTTGCCGTGATCGCCCGAGCTGATGGCCAGCCCGTGCGGGGCCAGGGCGCGGGCGACCTGCGCCCAGCGGGCACCCGCCTCCACCCGTACGAGACGCGAGGCGCGGTCGACGACCTCGACCCGCTTCATCGCGCTCAGGTCGATGACAAGACCGCCGTTGTTGGTGGACCTGCCGCTCAGCCCGTGTCCGCCGCTGCGCACCGCCAGGGGAAGCCGACGCTCGCGGGCCATCCGGAGCGCTGCGGCGACATCGTCCGCCGACTCCGGCAGAACGACGACGGCCGGGCGGCCCACGGTGGTGTAAGTGGAGCGGAGCAGGCGGTAGCGACGGTCGTCCGGGGTGACCAGCTTGCCGGTGAGTTCGACGGGTGCCGTGCCCAGGTCGCCGTTCATCGCACACTCCGCAGAGCGGCGACGCGCTCGCGTACGGCGGGCACGACCTCAGCGGCGAAGAGCGCGAGCTGCTGATCGGGGTCCGTGGCGGGCCAGAGGACGAAGGTGTCGAACCCGAGGTCGACCGCCCACTCGGAGAGGGTGTCCGCCCACCGGTGCACGTCGCCGACGAGGCCCGGGGCTCCCCGATGGCCGCCGATCGCGCCGATCACGTTGTAGACGCGGCGGATCGTCCGCGGATCGCGTCCCGCGGCCGAGGCCGCTTCGTCGATGATCTGCTGACGGGAGGGCACCTGTTGCGGCGGGACGTAGATGTTCAGGGGGGAGATCCAGCCGTCCGCCGATCTGCCGGTCACCGCGAGCATCTTGGACTTCTGTGCGCCGAGCCACAGTTCGACGGGCTTCGGGGGCACCGGGCCGGCCTGGTAGCCGCCGACGGCGTGGTGGGGGCTCTGCAGCCGAACGACACCTCCCGCCAGCGCCTGGCGCATGACGGTCAGGGACTCCTCAGTGAAGGCGACCATCGACTCGCCACGTCGCGCCGGGCCGCCCATCGACGCGATGGCGTCGGGGATGCCGCCTCCGCCGACGCCGAGCTGGAGCCGGCCCTCGGTGAGGAAGGCGAGCGACGCGGCCGCCTTGGCCAGCATGGTCGGCGGGCGGAGCTGCAGATCGGCGACGTCGGTGAGGAACGTGATGCGGTCGGTGGCCGCGGCCAGGTGCGTGATCAGGGTCCAGGTGTCGAGATGGCCGGGCTGGTAGGGGTGGTCCTGGACGGCGTGGTAGTCCAGACCGCGGTCCTCTGCCGAACGCGCGAGGCGCCGGGTCCGGTGCACGGTGTCAGCGGCAGGGTCAAGACTCACTCCGAAGGAGAGAGGGCGTCCGTAGTCGGTCATGCGTCCAAGGTGCGATGGAGCGTCCCACCCGGCCAAATCAGAGGTAAGGTGCTAATCTTTTGTAAGTGAGTATTCCGACGACCACCCGCAAACCCTCGTCCCTCGAGCGTCGTTCCATCCATGACGACGACTGCCCGAGCTTTCATGACGCCCTCGAACTGGTCGGACGCCGCTGGACGGGTTCGATCCTGAGCGCCGCCCGCCAGGGGGCCTCCCGGTTCGGCGACTTCCGGGCCGTCATCGACGGCATCTCCGACCGATTGCTCTCGCAGCGCCTGAAAGAACTCGAGGCGGAGGGTCTCATCGAACGCACCGTCACACCCACCACTCCCGTACAGATCCACTATCGGCTGTCCCCGGACGGCCGGGCCCTCGTGGATGCGTTGCAGCCGTTGGCGCGGTGGAGCCTGGGCCGCTCGGGCCTCAGACGCCGGAAGCCGGGACCGACGGTGTAGCCTCTCGGCACGCTCGTCGTCGTCCGGCCGTTGCGGCAGCGCGCCACCAGGCGTTCAGCACAGCACGGCGAGCGCTCCGGGCAGGACCCTGACCGTCACGGGGAGGACGGCGTCCACCTCGCCGTCAGCACCGTAGGGGATGTCGCGGTCGGCCTCTATGCGGACCTCCGTGCCACGTACGATCTGTACTTCGCGCCGGTGGACGTGCGCGCCGGTCTTGAGCTCGTTCATCAGCGCGAAGAAGAGCCGGCGAGGCGCATGGCGGATCATCACGACCTCCAGCAGACCGTCGTCGACGCGGGCCTCGGGGGCGATGATGCGGCCGGAACCGTAGTAGGCGGAGTTGGCGACCACCACGGTGTAACCGTGGTGCGTGAGCTCTTCGCCGTCGATGGTGATCCGATAGGTGGCGGGGCGCCAGGTGGCGACCGCCCGCAGGCCCCCTGCGTAGTAGGAGGCGGCTCCGCTCAGGAGTTTCGCGTGATTGGCATGGCGGTTGGCGAGCGCGTCGACACCGGCGTACACGCTGCCGAGCGCGACGGCGCGCCCCTGGGCAGACTCCACCTCGATGGTGTCGACGCGGCGCGGCTCGTGGTGGAGCAGTGCCTCGGCCAGCGCGCCCGGGTCTGCGGGCAGGCCAAGAGCCCGGGCGAAGTCGTTGCCGCGGCCGGCCGGGACGATGCCGAAGAGTATGTCGGTGCCGCTGAGGGCGCCGCCGATGCCGCCGACGATGCCGTCGCCTCCGACGGCCAGGACCACCCGCTGCCGCTCTCCGGCCCGCCGGGCCAGGTCCTGGGCGTGCGCCAGACTGCTGCTGTACTCCGTCTCCAGCTCGGCCCCGGCTTCCCGCAGCAGCCGGGCCACGCTCAGCAGCATCGCCACCCCGTTGGATCCGCCGGCGGTGGGGTTGACGATGGCGGTGAACTGTCGCATCGGTATGCCTCCGAAGGCGCCTGACGGATCGTGGACGGACGGTGGTCGGGAGGGGCCGAGCGGGCTCAGTCGGCCGGCAGCAGGATGCCCGGGTTGAGCAGCCCGGTGGGGTCGAGGCGTCGCTTGACCGCCTGAAGGGCGTCGATGGCGAGCGGCCCGACCTCCCGGACGTACCAGTCGCGATGATCGGTGCCCACACCGTGGTGGTGGCTGATCGTACCGCCCGCCACCATGATCGCCTCGTTGGCGGCATGCTTGGCGGGCGCCCAGTGCGCCACCGGATCGTCGCCCTGGGCGGAAACCACCGTGAAGTAGAGCGAGGCGCCGTTTTCGTAGACGTGCGAGATGTGGCACATCACCAGGGGCGGGGTGCCGGACTCGGTGAGCGTGCCGATGACGGCTGCGCGGACGGAGGAGTACAGCTCGGGGAGGCGTGACCAGAAGGCCGCGGTCTCCAGCGTCTCGGCGAACGCCCCCGCGTCCAGCAACGCGTCCCTCAGGTAGGGCGCCGAGTAACGACCGTGGGCCCAGCGCTCCCCGGGTTCGGGGCCCACATAGGTGCCGCCGCACTCGCGCAGCACGGCCGCTGCCCGCTCCCGGCGGAGCGTGGTGTCCTCCTCGGTGCCCTCGTAGCCGGCGATCGCGAGGCATCCGCCGAGCTGCTCCGCCCCGGCGGAACCGATGGCGCCGGGCTGGGCGAGGCCGATGAGCGTCTCGGTCTCGTCCGACAGGCGCAGTACGGTCGGCCGCGGCCCGTCCTGGGCCAGACGCCGCAGGGCGGCGGCGCCGGCCTCGAAGGAGTCGAAGCGCCAGCCTTCGTACCGGCGGATCTGCGGGACGGGGCGGATCCGTACGGTCACCGAGGTGATGACGCCGAACGCCCCCTCGGAGCCGAGGACGAGCTGTCGCAGGTCGGGGCCGGCGGCCGAGCGCGGAGCGCGGCCGACCTCGAGGGTGCCGGCGGGGGTGGCGAGGGTGAGGCCGAGCACCATCTCGTCGAACCGGCCGTAGCCGGCGGACGCCTGTCCGCTGGAGCGCGCGGCGGCGAAGCCGCCGATGGTCGCCCACTCGTAGGACTGGGGGAAGTGGCCGAGGGTGAAGCCGTGCTCTGCCAGGAGTGCTTCGGCGTGCGGAGCCCGCAGACCGGGTTGCAGGGTGGCGGTGCGGGAGATCGGGTCGAGGGCGAGCAACCCGTCCATGCGGCGCAGATCGAGCGCGATGAAGGGCCGCCGTCGCTCGGGTGCGAGGCCGCCGACGACCGAGGTTCCGCCGCCGAACGGGACGACGGCCACGTCGTGCACGACACAGGCCTTGAGCACGGCGAGGACCTCGTCGTGGCTCGCCGGGAGCGCCACGGCCGCGGGGAGATCGCTGGTGTCGCCCTCGCGCATGCGCAGCAGATCGGGGGTGGACTTGCCACGGGTGCGCCGGATGCGGGACTCCGCGTCGGTCCGCAGATGCTCCTCGCCGCCGACAGCGGCGAGGAGAGCCTGGCGCACGGTGGCGTCCAGGGGCGACTCGGGTACGTAGATCTCGTCCAGGTCGACCGGTTCGGCGCTCCGGGGCTTGACCCCGAGCATGTCGCGCAGCAGTCCTGTCACCGTGTCGGGCAGCGGCGTCGCCCTGGCCGGGTCTCCCCAGCCGCTCCACAGCATGTCCATGGCGCTTGTCCTCACCGGTCGTCTCGACAGCGTGTCACCCTGCACGGCCACATGGCACTGTTACACTGTGACACATGACGCCTATTCGTCACAACGCCTCGGACAGCGATCCGGTACTCGACGCGGTACGCGAATGCGTCCTGGCCGTCGGCGTCCGGCGCACCACCCTCACCGACGTGGCCCGGCGCGCCGGCGTCTCCCGTATGACCCTGTACCGCCGCTGGCCCGATGTGCGGTCGCTGGTCGGTGACTTGATGACCCGAGAGTGGATCGAGGCGGCCACCCGTGCGAGGCCCGAGCCCAAGCCGGGAACGAGCGCACGCACCCTGATCGTGGAGGGGCTGGTCCAAGGAGTCGACGCCGTTCGCAGCCACCCGCTCTTCCGCAAGATCGTCGACGTCGATCCCGAACTGCTCCTCCCCTACGTGCTGGACCGACGCGGGGCGAGCCAGGAGGCGCTTCTCGACCTGCTCGCCGACGGCATCACGCAGGGCCACACGGACGGGTCGGTACGCCCCGACCACCCCCAACGGCAGGGCCGGGCGCTCCTCCTGGTCGCCCAGTCCTTCACGCTGTCGCTGCGGACCATGACCGACCAGGACGACGCCGAGCTGAGCCCCGAGGCCTTCTACGGAGAACTGCGGACCATCCTCGAGAGGACCCTGACGCCATGAGCCCCAGCAGTACTCCGTCCACCCCCGCGGGCCCGGCTCCGGGCACGTCCCTGACCGCCGACCGCCGCCGACGCGAACTGGCCCTGTCCACCGACGGGTCGGCGGTGGACCTCCTTGTCGTCGGCCTCGGCGCGACCGGCGCCGGAGCCGCCCTGGACGCCGCAGCCCGCGGACTGACGGTCGCCGCGGTCGACGCCCACGACCTCGCCTCCGGAACCTCCCGCTGGAGTTCCAAGCTCATCCACGGCGGACTGCGCTATCTCGCCTCCGCCCAGTTCGGCGTCGCCCACGAAAGCGCGCGGGAACGCGGAATCCTGATGGAGCGCACCGCTCCCCACCTGGTGCGCGCCCAGCCGTTCGTACTTCCTCTCACCCCCTTGGTCTCCCGCCCCCAGGCCGCGCTGGCCTGGGCCGGATTCCGCGCCGGCGACACGCTGCGCCTGGTCGCGCGCACGGCCCGGACGACACTGCCCGCACCGCGTCGGCTCTCCGCGGCGGAGACCCGCCACCTCGCCCCGGCGCTGCGCAGCGCCGGGCTCCGCGGCGGCCTGCTGTCCTGGGACGGCCGCGTGACCGACGACGCCCGCCTGGTCACCGCGATCGCCCGCACGGCTGCAGAGCACGGCGCGCGCATCCTCACCCGCGTGCGTGCCCTCGAACTCACCCGCACCGGCGCTCGCGTACGCGACGAACTCACCGGCGATGAAGGCGAGATCCGGGCCCGGGCGGTGATCAACGCCTCCGGCGTCTGGGCAGGCGGTCTCGTGGACGGCGTCCACATACGCCCTTCGCGCGGCACCCACCTCGTACTGCGCGCGGATCGCCTCGGCTCCCTGCCGGCCGGCCTGCACATCCCGATCCCGGGCGAGACCAACCGCTTCGTCCTCGTCCTGCCACAGGAAGACGGCCGGGTCTACGTCGGGCTCACCGACGAACCCGTCGACGGCGACATCCCGGACGTCCCAAAGGTCCCGGAAACCGACATCGGCTTCCTGCTGGACGTCCTCGGCTCCGCCCTGGACGTGCCGGTCCACCGCGACGACGTGGTGGGCGCCTTCGCGGGACTGCGCCCTTTGCTCGACACCACGACGACCACGGGCTCGGACACGGTGACGAGCACCGCCGACATCTCCCGCAAACACGCGGTGCTCACCTCGTCGGAAGGCGTGATCACCGTGGTCGGCGGCAAGCTCACCACCTACCGGCGCATGGCCGAGGACGCCGTCGACGCCGCAGTCGCCGCCCACTGTCTCTCCGCAGGCCCCTCCCCCACCACCGCGGTCCCGCTGGTCGGCGCCGCCCCGCCGCATGTGCTGGCCGCCCTTCGCGCGCCGCAGCGCCTGATCAGCCGCTACGGCACCGAGGCCCGGGCCGTCCACGCCCTGACCACGCGCGACCCCGGGCTTGCCGAACCCGTCCTGGAAGGCCACCCGACCACCCGCGCCGAACTGCTGTGGGCCGTACGCCACGAGGGGGCGCTCGATGCCGCCGACCTACTGGACCGCCGAACACGCATCGGGCTGATCGCGGCCGACCGCGCCGTCGCGCTGAGCACGGCACACGATCTGCTGGGCGAGGCGCTGGACGAGGCAGGCTGACTCACCGGACTTCCCCGAAATTCACGCCGAGCTCCAGGTATGCGGCGACGATCTTCTCCGACTCCTCGACGCTGCACCCGGCCCCCGAATCCTGACCGAAGGTCATCGCGCCGAGGGTGAACGGGCTGACCTGCAGCCCCGACCGGCCGAGCGTGACGCGATGACCGAGCGGCATGAACAACTCCCGTGCGTGCGCGTGTGGTTGCGGCCCATGGCGAGGGCCCTGAACGGCACCCTCCGGAGTCCCGGATCGGATCACTGTCATCGAATCGCGCACGGGACGGTCCGCAATAGACCGATCCTCTCGGAGTCTTGCCCGATCCTGCCCTCTGGCGGACGCGCGTAGAACTCGGGCACCATCTGCGTGCACCACCTGCACAGCCGCCCCACAGGAGACACGGCCCACTCGCAGGAAGGTCCTCACATGAAGTTCCGGTCAGCCCTCACGGCCCTCGCGCTCACCGTCGCCTCCGGGCTCGCCGTATTCGGCGGCGCCGGGGATGCCCTCGCCGCCCAGGACAGTGCCCAGGCCGCCGCCGTCACCAAGATCTCCCACGCCACCGCCACCGCCATGTTCCGTGCGGTCGGCATCACCTGGTCGTCCTCCGGCAACTGCTCCGACCGCAACAACCCGACCTGTACGTCCTTCGCGCAGCTCAACCTCGCCACTGCTCAAGGCGCCCAGACCCTCAAGCGTGCCTCCGGATGCGCGCTCAACATCACCGGCGGCACCGAGACCGGCCACGCCAGCGGCACGTACTCGCACTGGAACGGCTACAAACTCGACTACGGCAAGAACACCTGCATCACCAACTACATCAAGGGCAACTTCGCCTACATCGGCCTGCGCGGCGACGGCGCGCCCCAGTACCGGTCGGGCTCCGGCAACATCTACGCCGACGAGGGCAACCACTGGGACGTCCTGTACTACAACTGCGGAGGCTGCTGACCCGCCGTCGGCCGAACACGCGGAAGCCGACCGCCGACCCGGCCGGCTTCCGCCCGCGACAGCGAGGACCGGTCCGCCGGACGGGCGGCGTCCGGGGGCGAACCATCCGCCACCTCGTGCGATCCTGGACAGGAGATCACGACGGGACGCGGGAAAGAACACGGCGGAGTGAGGGTGTCAGGTCGGTCGGTGCGGGCGGAGTTGTGGGATCGCATCGCGGCATCGGACCCCGGTTTGCTCCGCTTGACGGCCGGTCTCAGAACCGTGTGCGCCATCGCACTCACGCTGGCCGTCCTGGCCGTGCTGCGCACCGAAGTGTCCCATCTCGTGGCAGGGGCGATCGCGGCCATGGTCGCGACCTTTGCCATCCGCGAGAAGGAGCGGCTGCGGCAGGCCGTCACGCTCGCCCTGGGTCTGCCTGTCGCGCTGGCCTCCGTATCGCTCGGCGCGCTCCTGAGGTCACACGTGGTGGCGGGCGACATCTTCTTCGTCGCCCTCATCTTCTGTGCCGTCTACGGCCGGCGGTTCGGCGACCGCGGCACGGCACTGGGGCTGATCGGGTTCCAGGTCTACTTCCTCTCCCTGTTCGTGGGTGCGACGGTCTCGACACTTCCAGGGCTGTGCGGCACGATCGCCCTCGCCTTCGCCAGCAGTGCCGTGGTGCGCTTCGCCCTCGTGCCGGAGACACCGACGGGCATCCTGGACCGGCTGCGTCGTGCCTTCCGGGCCCGCCTCGCCCAACTGCTCTCGGCGCAGTTGGCGTTGCTCGAAGCCGACCCGGACGACCAGGAGAAGGCCCTGGAGGAGGTCCGCGACAGGACCGCGGCCCTCAACGAGACCGCCATGATGATCCAGGGGTGGCTGGAGCAGGGGACCTCTGACGAAGCGACGGCCCGATCGGTGCAGCGCCGTATCGCCGATGCCGAGATCACCGCCGAACGGCTCGGGCTTCTGCTGCTCACGGCGCGCAGCACCGAGCGCGCCGACACGCTCACCCTGCATCTGCCCGGGGCCACTCTCCCCGCGGGCGGCCCGCTGGCGGAGCACGACGAGACGACCGCCACGCTGCGCCGCGACTTCGAGGCATTGCGCCTCCTGCTCCTGCAGCCCGTCTCCGAGGCCAGAGGGGCCGGGCTGGCGCACGTGCGCAACAGGCTGCTCGACTACCGGGAGGAGGACAACCTGCCTGCTGGGCCGACCGCCGTCCAGGACGTCTTCCGGGGGCTCGGCGAGACCGCGCGTGCGGTGGTCGGACTGCGGATGGCCATCGAGGGGCCTCAGGACGAGTCGGACGACACCCCCGCCACCACCCGCTCGCGCGAGGAACTGCACGCGGAGGACGCCGCCATCAGCGGCAGCGAGGAAGCCCATGAGGAGGAGGAACGCACCGGACTCGAGCGCCCCACCACGCGCGCGGCCGTGCAGGTCGCCGTGGGGTCGGCGTTCGCGATCGTCGGTGGTGAGTTCATCTCCAGTCAGCGCTGGTACTGGGCCGTGCTGACCTGCTGGATCGTGTTCATCAACACCGCGTCCACCGGCGAGATCCTGGTCAAGGGGTACCGCCGGCTCCTGGGGACCGTCTTCGGTGTGGTGGCCGGCATCGCCCTCGCGGGGCTGGTCGGGAATCACACATGGACGGCGTTCGCGTTGGTGCTCGTGTTCATCTTCGCGATGTTCTACACGGCCCCGCTGTCGTTCACGCTGATGTCCTTCTTCGTCACCGCGATGCTGGGACTTCTCTACACACTCCTGCACACCTACAGCGCCTCCGTGCTCGTCATGCGTATCGAGGAGACGGCCCTGGGCGCGGCCTGCGGAATCGTTGCGGCAGCGCTGGTACTGCCGGTGCACACCGATCGCCGTACGGACGAACTCCTCGCCACCGTGCTGGCCCGGCTCGCCGACGTCACGGACGCCGCGGTCCAGCAGCTCAGCGGTGGGCCCGCGGTCGACCTCCTCGACAAGGCACGTGACCTGGACCAGGCCCTGGCGGATCTGCGTGCCTCCACGCAGCCGCTGACCCATCCGATCACTCCCCTGCGGGCACGTCGGGACACCGCCCGCTACATCGTCGCCATGCTGGAGACCTGCGCCTACCATGCCCGCTCCCTGGCGGCGACCGCGGAACTGCTGCCCGAGCACCCGTCGATCGCGGCGGATCCCCGACTGCGCGGGGCGGGCCGGCGCATCGTGGCCAACATCGAGGCGATCGCGGCACGCGTGGCGGACGAGCGCAGCGCCGCCCGCATCGAGACCGGCCCCAGCATCGCGTCCATGCTGAAGCCGGGAACCCTCAGCGCTCCGCGCTACGACCGCGTCACCGACCGGGTACTGCGACATCTGCAGCGTCTGGACGATGCGGTGGCCGGTCTGGCCCGGCCGCTCAAGGTCCCCCGTGAATAGTCCGGAGTGACGAGGGAGCCCGACGTCAGCCCCGGCGCCGCGGTCCGACCACGGTGCCCCGTCGAGGGCGGAGCACGGAGTCGGGCCCTCGACGACTCCAACCGGAAAGTCGACACATGTCGGCTCGTCTGCCCGGTGCGGATACTCACAGGCCTCCGCAAGTCCGTCCGTCGTGCTGTATCGCGCCGGCTGACGAGACGAAGCCGCCCGCCTCACGTCCCCGTGGCGGGCGGCTCGTACCGTAGATGTGCAGAGATCAAGGTCGGCGGCGGCCAACGTGTGGTGTCCTGGGCCGCTGGACGACACCGGCCGGGGGCCGGCGGCGGGATTCGAACCCGCGTCACCCGCTTTCGAGGCGAAGTAGCCACAGCCTGCGCACCTGCACGGAGAGGACCGTAGTACGCATGACTGCGGCACTGCATCCGAGTTTCAACTGCTCGCGACCACATCCATCTCCTCGGATCGCCCCCGGCCGAACTCCCTGGGAAACGTGGGGCCGCCGATGGCCTCCCGCGACCGCTCCGGGCCTGGGCGATGATGGTTGCCTGCACGACGACGTCAGCCGAGCGGATCGGCCGTGTTACGCAGGGTGGCCAGAACCGGGCCGTACATGCGTGCCTTGATGGTGCCGAGGGTGCCGCCGGCCCTGCCGAGCTGTGCCTCAGCGATCTCTACGGCCGTGGAACGCACGGCGGCCTCGTCCACCGCCCGGTCGACGATGCCGGCGGCCGCGGCATCCGACCCACCGTATCGGCGGGCGGTGACCATGGCCTCGTGCGCGATCTGCGGCGCCAGCCGGGACCGGATCAGGGCGGACATGCCGGGCGTGAAGGGGATGCCGATGTCGGCCTCGGGCAGACACCAGAAGCCGCGGTCCGCGCGCATGACACGGAAGTCGTGCGCGAGAGAGAACATCGCGCCGGCGGCGAAGGTATGCCCTTGCAGGGCCGCCACGGTGATCACCGGCAGGGACAGCACGCGGGCGAAGAGCTCGTGGACGGACCTGCGGTAGCTCTCCTGCTGATCCGCATGGGCGCCCAGCCACTCCAGGTCCAGGCCGTTGGAGTAGAACTTGCCCGTCGCGGCGGTCACCAGGGCTCGCGGCCCTTCTGCCTTCTCCACCTCGTTCAGGGCGACCTCGACGGCGTTGATCCAGTCGGGGTGAAAACGGTTCTCACCGTCTCCGAGATCGAGCACGAAGACGTTGTCCTGGCGGTCAAGGGTAGGCATGTGCGCTCCTGGGGGTTGTGCCAACCTCGTGTCTGGGTCGGACTACGATGCATCAAGCCTGCGTGTCACCGACACGGAACGGAATCATCGATTCGCCCCTATGGGTGTGACCGCAGCAGTCACACCCTTTCCGCCGCTCAACTTCCGCTTGCGGTGCGCCAGTTGCCACCCACGCTTGACACCTGCCGACGGACACATTTCACATGGGGCCAGCCCATTACAGTGAGGCTATGTATGAGGTGATTGCCTCGCACGTTGACCATGCGGCATTCCAGGCCTTCCCCGGCCCCCGATCGGCCATGCTCTGATCGCCGGGTGCGGAGTGGGACTGCCCTGGGCTTCTGTCGCACCAGGCGGAGCGATACGACCACGGTCCTGGGACCACATCGGGCCATCGGGCATATTCGGCTTCTGCACCGGCATCCGATTCAGCAGCGACACCGCTGAATCCGATGAAAAGGAACTGTTGGACTTCAGGATCACGCCCAGGCAGGGTGGGAACCTCCCCCTCGATCGGGGCACCCTTTCCCTGCACGACCCGGAGATCACCCGATGAACCACGTCGCTGACCCCGAGCGCTACGACGGCACCATGCGCTACCGGCGCACCGGGCGCTCAGGACTCGACCTTCCCGTCCTGTCCCTGGGCTACTGGCACAACTTCGGAGACGACAGGCCGTTCGAGTCGCAGCGCGAGATCGCCCTGCGGGCCTTCGACCTCGGAATCACCCACCACGACCTCGCGAACAACTACGGCCCGCCGTACGGCTCCGCGGAGATCAACTTCGGGCGCCTGATGAAGCACGACCTCGCGCCGTACCGGGACGAGATGGTGATCTCCACCAAGGCCGGCTGGGACATGTGGCCCGGCCCCTACGGCCAGGGCGGCGGCTCCCGCAAGTACGTCCTCGCCTCGCTCGACCAGTCCCTGCGCCGCATGGGACTGGACTACGTGGACATCTTCTACTCCCACCGCCTCGACGCCACCACACCGCTCGAGGAGACGATGGGTGCGCTCGACACCGCAGTCCGCCAGGGCAAGGCCCTCTATGTCGGCATCTCCTCCTACGACGCCGAGCGCACCCGCGAGGCGGCCGCCATCCTCCGCGACCTCGGTACCCCGCTGCTCATCCACCAGCCGTCGTACAACATGCTCAACCGGTGGATCGAGACGGAGGGCCTGCTCGACGTAGCCGAGCAGGAAGGCTTCGGTGTCATCGGTTTCACCGCGCTCGCCCAGGGGCTGCTGACCGGACGCTACCTCGACGGGATTCCTTCGGACTCCCGGGCCGCGCAGGACAAGTCCTTCGACACCGCCTGGCTGTCAAAGGACATGCTGCACCGGCTGCGAGCCCTCAACGACATCGCGGCCCGCCGCGGGCAGACGCTGGCTCAGATGGCTCTCGCCTGGGCCCTGCGGGACGAACGCGTCACCTCGCTCGTCATCGGCGCCTCCCGCGCCGAACAGCTCGAGCAGAACGTCGCCGCGCTGGAGAACCTCCACTTCAGCGCCGAGGAACTGGCCGAGATCGACAAATACGCCACCGACGCGGGCGTGGACCTGTGGCAGAGCGCCCGCCTCGGAAACCTCTCGTGATCAGCCTGCTCGACCCCGCGGTCGGCGCCCACCCGCACGGCCGGACCCCTGGGCGCGGGTGACGCGGGTGTCAGTGCGCCGGACGCGGGTCAGGGCGCGATGAACAGGGTCGGGAAGCGGGGTGCGAGCCACGGCTTGCGCCCCCAGGCCAGGACCCGGCCGCGGCTCATGGCCCGCCACGGGTTGCACCGTCCCAGCGCGATGAGCAGGAACGTGACGGGCTCGGTCAGGAGGGTGCAGTCCGAGCGGTCCGGCGGCTGCGGCGTCACGTCGACGCTTCCGCCGCTGAAGGTGACGCCGAACGCCGTCCCGCCCCACACACGGAGCGTGTAGCGGGCGGTCAGTCCGGCGATGGCGGAGGCATCGGCGACCCGCGGCATCGCCGTGAGCAGGAACGGCAGGCACAGTTCGACCCGGGCCCGATCGATCATGTGTGGCCGGCCCATCGCCCGCGCGAGGTCATATCCATGGCCCAGCATGTGCGTCAGCAGGTAGGAGGCGAGCACCGACTGGTCCATGGGGCCGAGCGGTGTGACGAGCGTCCGGCCCGCGGTCTTGTCCTTCGCAACCCGTGCCACCGCGTCCAGGAAGGCCTCCGCCTGCTGCACGATCATCGCCGCCAGGGGTTTCGCCCCGCGCTCCCCGAACGCAGCGAGCGCTCGCGCATTGGCCTCGGCCAGGCTCTGGGGCGTGCCGTCCCCGTAGGGGCGTTCGCTGCCTGCGACGAGATCGGCCATCAGCTCGTTGGCCTGCGCCAGGTGGGCCGCCGCCTCGCCCAAGGTCCACTCCGAGTCGGGCACGGGAACGTTCGTGTCGGACACCTCGGTCAACAGAGCGGCGATGTCACCGGCGGTCTCGCATATCGCCCGGCCCAACCCTGCGGGCAGGGTGCCCTCGGTGTCCACTCGCGTCCCCGCTGCCATGACGTTGCACTCCCTCGTCGTGCCTGCTTGCGCCGTCGCGCACGTAGCGCGTTACCCAATCAGGCACGGCAGCGTGGGGCAAGAGCCGGCGCACCACTGCTCAGGGCCCTTACCAAGTGGCCTGTTGCATGTGCGCCCCTCGACACTGGCCACGCACCGCTTTCAGCGCTCGGTGTCAGGGATGAACAGGGTCGTCCTGGTGCCGGTCCGCCCTGCATCAGGGCTACGGGGGAAGAGAATGTGTGCGGGCCAGCAGCAGGGTGGCGTCGTCGGACGGTGATCTGCTGCGCACGGTTCCTACGGCCAGGGCGCCGGTTGAGCCCAGCAGGCGGTGGGCGGTCGGCGTCCAGCCGACGACCGTCCCGTCGGCGTCGATCATCGCGGCCGCCGCGCCGTCCGTCTCGACGGCCCCGCCACTCGTACGGGCAGTGCCCGCCGGGTCCGCCGTCCTGCCCGGCCCTGCCGCCCGCCCATCCGCCTTGGAAGCCAGGTGGCCCCTTGCGTCACGGCGCAAGGGGCCACGCGCAAGGGACCACCTCACCTCATCCGGCCGCAGGCCGGCGCAGCTCCGGCGGCTCGTTGTCCAGTGCGAGATCGGTGTCGGCGTCGAATCCGACCGGGGCATGACCGACCGTGGGGTGGGCTATGTCGGTGCCCAGATCGAAGGCGGCGTCGTCCACCGCCTGCGCCAGCTCTCTTTCCTCCCGACGCCGGACAGCGTCGCGGTGGTGTTCACTCATCCGCTCGACAAGGCCGCGGACGCCGTCGTGGGCTTCCTCGTGGGCATCAGTTTCACTCATGGCAGTCATCGTCGGTGCGGTCACGGCGCCAGGACAACGGATCTTACAACTCCCCGGCCACGGCGCGGTCGTGGGCTGGCATGGACGACGTCGCGCACGCCGTACGGTGAAGGACCCCCCGCCATGCCTCTCACGGTGTGTCCCAGCTCCGCGCCAGGAAGGCGACCTCGTGGATCGCCGACGGACGTGACCCGACTCACACGCTCGCACGGGCTGGGCCCCCACCCTTCCCTTCCGTTGCCCGGCCCGTTCACAAACCGCGTCGTTTATTGTTCAATCAGGGGGCCAGTAGGAGGTCGCACCATGACAGAGCTCGGTTTGAGCGACACGGTGGGGATTCTGCAGCAGCCCGGCGTGCGCCCGCGGCGCAGCAGTGCCGGGCTCGGATGGGAGCGGCTGTACCTCTCGACACAGGAGGAGCAGCCGTATCACGCCGAATTCGATCCGGCACCCACGCATCTGCTGATCCTGCATCTCAGCGGGCCCGTCACCGTGCGGCGGGGGCGGGGTCAGAGGACTCGGGCACGGAAGATCCCCGCCGGAGGGCTGTTCCTGCAGCCCGCCGGCCGGACCCTGTCCGTCGAGCTCGGCGGGCGGCTCGACACGGTCCACGCCTATCTCACGGACGAGGCGCTGCGCGAAGCCAATGACGGGCGGCCCGTGGAGCTGTCCGAGGAGCTCGGCGCCGCCGATCCGCTCGTCGAGCAGCTCCTGCTGGCGCTGGAGGGCACGGCGCGGCGATGGGAGCCGTCGGCCAGGACGTATGCGGACCAGCTGACCGGGATGCTCGCAGCCCAGCTCGTCCGGCGGCACGGCACCACCCACGTCGAGCCGCGCCCGCTCCGGTCCGGCTTGTCCGACAAGCAGCTCGCCACCGTGCGCGAGCTCATGGAGGAGCGCCTCGCCGAACCACTTCCGATCGCCGACCTCGCCGCCGCGGTCTCGCTGAGCAGCAGCCAGTTCACACGGCAGTTCCGGGCGAGCACGGGGAAGTCTCCCCACCAGTACCTGCTGTCATTGCGGCTGGAGCAGGCCTGTCGGCTGCTGCGCACCGGGGCCCGGGGGATCGGGGAGGTCGCCGTCGAGTGCGGCTTCTCCCACCAGGAGCATCTGACCCGGGTGATGCGCGACCGGCTCGGTACGACCCCGGGGGCCCTGCGCCGCTCGAGCTGAGGCAGCCGCGCACGGCGGGAGGGCCTTGCGTCTCAGCGTTCCAGTACCAGCGCCAGCGCCTGACCCACCCCGATGCACAGCGCCGCCAGACCCTTGCCCGTGCCCGCCGCGGCAAGCTGGTGGGCGACCGCGCCGGTGATGCGGGCGCCCGAGGCGCCCAGCGGGTGGCCGATGGCGATGGCACCGCCGCGCGGATTGACGACGGCGGGATCGAGTTCCGGCAGTGCGGCCAGGCAGGCCAGCACCTGGGCGGCGTAGGCCTCGTTGAGCTCGATCGTGTGCAGATCGCCGGGAGCCACATCCGCCTTGGTCAGCACCTTGCGGATGGCGTCCACCGGGCCGAGTCCGAAGTAGCGCGGGTCGATTCCCGTGACCGCGGTCGCACGCACCCGCGCGAGGGGCTCCCGGCCGATCGCGGCGAGACCTTCCTCGTCGGCGAGCAGGAGGGCGGCCGCCCCGTCGTTCAGCGGGGAGGAGTTTCCGGCGGTGACGGTGCCGCCCGCGAGGAACGCCGGCTTCAGCGCGGCAAGGGCCTCCAGAGAGGTGTTGTCGCGGATGTTCTCGTCGCGCGGCAGCTCCACGCCCCCGGTGGGGACCACCTCACCGTCGTACAGCCCCTCACTCCAGGCGCGTGCGGCGTTGCGGTGGCTGGCGAGCGCGAACGCGTCCTGGTCCTCACGGGTGATGCCGTATTTGGCCCCGACGAGCTCCGCGCTCTCACCGAGCGGGATCGTCCACTCCTCGGGCATCTTCGGGTTGATCAGCCGCCAGCCGAGCGTCGTCGAGTGCAGCCGCTGGTCCTTCGCGGGAAAGGCCCGCTCCGGCTTGGGCAGCACCCAGGGAGCGCGGCTCATGGACTCGACGCCGCCGGCGACGGCGACGGAGGCGTCACCGAGAGCGATGGCGCGGGCCGCCTGGATGACGGCCTCCATGCTGGAGCCGCAGAGCCGGTTGACCGTGGCGCCGGGCACGGTGACCGGGAGCCCCGCCAGCAGCACGGCCATACGGGCCACGTCGCGGTTCTCCTCGCCTGCTCCGTTGGCGTTGCCGAACAGCACGTCGTCGATGCGGGCCGGGTCCAGGTCCGGACTGCGGTCCAGGAGGGCACGAAGCACGTCCGCCGCGAGGTCGTCCGGGCGTATGCCAGACAGGGCGCGACCGTAGCGGCCGAAGGGGGTACGGACGGCGTCGACGATGTACACGTCACGTGGTCGCTCGATCATCGAGGGCTCCTTTCAGGGTCAGCAGTTGACGACTACGGGGGTCCGCGCGACGACTTGGGAAGCCGTCACTCCGGGCGCGGTCTCCACCAGTTCCAGGCCCCACGGGGTGACATCCAGAACACACAGGTCGGTGATGATCCGGTCCACGCACGCCCGTCCCGTCAGCGGCAGGGTGCACTCTTCGACGATCTTGGGGGCTCCGTCCCTCGCGGTGTGCTCCATCAGCACCACCACCCGGCGGGCGCCGTGGACGAGGTCCATGGCACCACCCATGCCTTTGATCATCTTGCCGGGCACCGCCCAGTTGGCCAGATCGCCGCGCGCCGACACCTGCAGCGCGCCCAGGACGGCGGTGTCGATGTGCCCGCCGCGGATCATGCCGAAGGAGAGCGACGAGTCGAAGAAGGACGCCCCGGGCCGTGCGGTGACGGTCTCCTTGCCCGCGTTGATGAGGTCGGCGTCGACCTCATCGGGCGTCGGGTACGGTCCGACGCCGAGCAGTCCGTTCTCGGAGTGCAGGACGACGTCGACGTCCGGCGGCAGGTGGTCGGCCACCAGCGTGGGCAGTCCGATGCCGAGGTTGACGTAGTCGCCGTCGCGCAGCTCGCGCGCGGCCCGTGCCGCCATCTCAAGTCTGCTCCAGCTCACGGCGTACGCACCACCTTGCACGAGGACCAGGAAGGATGCCGTCTCATCGCTAGCGCACCGTCCTCTTCTCGATCCCCTTGTCGGCGGCCTGTTCGGGGGTGAGCGCCACGACGCGCTGCACGAACACGCCCGGCACGTGCACCTCGTCGGGGTCGAGCAGGCCCGGTTCGACCAGCTCCTCCACCTCGGCCACGGTGATGCGGCCGGCCATCGCCGCCAGCGGGTTGAAATTGCGGGCCGCGCGGTGGAAGACGAGGTTGCCGTGCCGGTCGCCGCGGGCGGCCCTGACCAAGGCGTAGTCGGTGGTGATGGCCCGCTCCAGGATGTACTCGGTGTCGTCGAAGACCCGCACTTCCTTGGGCGGGGAGGCGACGGCGACCGATCCGTCGGCGGCGTACCGCCACGGCAGACCGCCCTCTTGGACCTGTGTGCCGACGCCGGCCGGGGTGAAGAAGGCCGGGATGCCGCAACCGCCGGCACGCAGCCGTTCCGCGAGAGTGCCCTGCGGGATCAGCTCGACCTCCAGTTCGCCCCCGAGGTACTGGCGCGCGAACTCCTTGTTGTCACCCACGTACGAGCCGGTGACCCGGGCGATACGGCCCTCGGCCAGCAGCACACCGAGGCCACGGCCGTCCACGCCGCAGTTGTTCGACACCACCTGAAGGTCGCACGCCCCGCTCGCGTAGAGGGCGCCGATGAGGACCTCCGGCACCCCGCTCAGACCAAAGCCTCCGACAGCGAACGACTGCCCGTCCGCCACGTCCGCCAACGCCTCCTCGGCCGTGGCCACCTGTTTGTCCATGACCGCCGCCTACCGCCCGAGTACCTGACGCAGGGCGTCGAGCAGTTCCTCGCGGGCCGATGCCGGCGTCTCGGGGGCACCGGTGCGCCGCCATGCGATGTGACCGTCCGGCCGCACCAGCAGCACACCGTCCTCGGCGATCTCCGAGACGCGGCTCCATTCGCCGTACGCGTCACGGGAGTCGGCGTCACCGATGCGCACGGACCGCAGCGGGACGCCGAGTTCGTCCCGGCATGCGTCCGCGGCCGTGTCCCACATCCCGCCCGACAGGCCGGTGAGGACGGTGAAGACGCCCTTGCCGACGATGTCGAGGGTGGAGACCCGCTCGCCTCCGGCGCCGACCAGCCAGGCGTGCGGGAGCTTGGCGCCCGGCCGGGTCGTCGGCCTCGCGACCAGCTCCGCGTCCGTCTGCCAGTCTTCGTCGGGACCGCCGCCCGGGACGACCGCACCGGAGACATAGCGCTGGTTCATCTCGACGCCGTGCGCGTTGAATTCGTAGTTCTTCAGCTGGATCGCGTCCTCGAGGAGGCGCCGCTTCTTGGCACCGTCGGCCGTCGAGGCCTGCAGCGCCGCCAGGCCCTCGGCGATGGTCTCCTCGTCGCTTCCGGCGCCGACGCCGAGCACGTCGAAGATGGGACCGAACTGGTCGCGGCTGAGGTTGGCCCGCTCCACGATCTGCCGCCCGACGGGGGCGCGTTCGGCCGTGTAGCTGTCGAGCAGCGCGGGTCCCGCCTCGCCGCGGACCACCATGGCGAGCTTCCAGGCGAGGTTGTAGGAGTCCTGAATCGAGGTGTTGGAGCCGAGGCCGTTGGACGGCGGGTGCCGGTGCACGGCGTCGCCCGCACAGAACACCCGCCCGGAGCCGTAGGTCGCGGCATAGCTGTGGTTGACGGTCCACAGTGAGGTCGAGGTGATCTCCACGGGCAGCTCGGGGTCACCGATGAGGTCGCGCACGATGCGCCGTGCCTCTTCCTCGTCCATGGCCGGTGGCGGCTGCTCGATGTCGTAGCCCCATACCAGCAGCCACTCGTTCCATGGGCGGACCATGCGGACCAGGCCCATGCCGATGCCACCCGTCTCCGCCCCGGGTCGCAGCACCCAGTACAGGACGCTCGGACGGTGGGCGCAGTACTGCTCGAGGTCGGCCTTGAAGACGATGTTCATGCTGCCGGCCTTGCCCATCTGCCCGTCGAAGGGCAGGCCGAGCTGTTCCGCCACGGTGCTGCGTCCACCGTCCGCGCCGATCAGATAGCGGGCGCGCACGGTGAATTCGTCGCCGCGGACCCGGTCGCGCAACAGCGCCGTGACGCCCTCCTCGTCCTGGGTGAAGCTGAGGAACTCGGTGTCGAAGCGGACCTTCGCGCCGCGCGCGGCCGCCTTGCTCACCAGGATCGGCTCCAGGTAGGTCTGCGGCAGGTCGATCATCTCGCAGGGGCTCTTGGAGGTGTACTCGGTCAGTGTGGCCGGGCCCGTGCCCCAGCTGCGGATCCGGCCGATCTCCTCACCGGCGAGGGCGGTGCACAGGACCGTGTCGCCCATGAGGTGGGAAGGGCTGCCGACCGCGAGGGCCTCGCCCTCGACGCCGAGATCGCGCAGCACCTCCATCGTGCGCTGGTTGGTGATGTGGGCTCGCGGGGTGTTGGCCAGCCAGCCGTACTTCGTCACCAGCAGGGTGCGTATCCCGTACGTGGCGAGCAGCAGAGCGGCCGAACCTCCGGCGGGGCCGCTGCCGACGACCAGGACGTCGGTGTCGTAGGTGTCCGTGCGAGTCATGGGTGGGCGCTCCTGGGTCAGCCGGCCAGCGGGGCGATGTGGAAGGTGTACTCGAGACGGCGCCACTCCCCGTCGATGGGGCGGCCGTCGGGGGTGGGGCCTGTGTGCGGGGTGTAGTCCACGACGAGCGCGTCCTTGACGCCGAACACGGTGTCGCTGTCGAGGTAGGCGCCGCCCCCCACGAACAGCTGGGTGATGAGCCGCCGGTGACCGGGCGCGTCGATCATGAAATGGAGGTGGGGTGCCCGGAAGGGGTGGCGGCCGACGGCGGCGAGCATCTGCCCGACCGGCCCGTCGTCGGGGATCGGGTACGCGGCCGGCAGGAGCGACCAGAAGGTCATCCGGCCCTCGGCGTCGGTGCGCAGCCGGGCACGGAGCACCGGTCCGTCCAGGTCGGGGAGCTGGACGTCGTAGAAGCCGTCCTCGTTGGACTGCCAGACGTCCACGACCGCGTCCTTGAGGGGCTCACCGGCCGTGTCCAGGACCCGTACGTCCACCCACAGCGGCGTGCCGGGCAGGCCACCGGAGATGTCGCTGCCGTGCTCGGTCTCCGGCGGGCCCTCGACGTAGAAGGGGCCGAGCACCGCGGACGGAGTGGTGGCGGGTGTACGGGAGTTGGTGAGCAGGTCCACGGCGCTGGAGATGCCGAGCGTGTCCGACAGCAGCACGAACTCCTGCCGGGTCGGACCGGAGATCTGCCCGGTACGCGTGAGGAAGTCGATCGCGTACTGCCACTCGGAGTCGGTGAGGTCGTTGTCGGTCACGAAGCCGTGCAGACGCCGGACGAGATCGCTGAGGAGGGTGCGGACGCGCGGATCCGGCGCCTGCGCGAAGCTGGCCACGACCTCCTCGGTGAGGCGGGCCACCTGGGCCGCGGCAGTGGTGGGCCGGCTGATCGGGCGGCGCCCGGCCCAGGCGTCGGACAGAAGCGCCGCCACGCCCTCCGCGGTCACCTCGCGCGGGTTCGGATAGGGCGTCGCGGCGGCCAGCTCGGCCGCGCGGGCCAGGCCCGATTCCGGCATGCCGAGGCCGCGCAGCGAGGTGGGACCGCCCAGCGACGTGATCAGGTCATGGACGCCGGAAGGCGCGTCCGCCGTGCCGAGGGCCTCGGCGATGCGGCGCATGGCGTCGGGTGCGGCGGGCGCGTTGTAGGCCATGGCGTACGGGAGGACGACGGTGTGCGTCTCGGCGTGCGGCAGGTCGAAGGTGCCTCCGAGCGTGTGGCACAGCTTGTGGTGCAGGCCCATGCCGACGGTGGCCAGGCAGGTGCCGGCGAGCCAGGCCGCGTGCAGCAGATCGGCGCGCGCGCCGGGGTCGCCGGGGTCGGCGGCCAGCCGGGGCAGCGCCCGGGCGATACGGGAGATCGCGTCGAGAGCCTGCTGGTCGGTGACCGGGTTGGCGTCGGCGGAGTACAGCGCCTCCACGGCGTGCGCCATCGCGTTCACCCCGCTGGTCAGTGACATGCCGACGGGCAGGGTCGAGGTGAAGTCGATGTCGTAGACGACGGTCTCGGGCAGGATCGCGTCGGAAGACTGTGTGACCTTGCGTCCGTCGCGGGTCTCGCCGAGTACGGGGGTCACCTCGGAACCGGCGTATGTGGTCGGCAGGATCACCTGCGGCAGGTCCGTGCGCAGCGCCAGCGCCTTCGACAGGCCCGTCGTCGAGCCGCCGCCGACGGCCACCAGGCAGTCGACGGACGCCTCCCGCAGCACGGCGAGCGCCTGCTCGGTCACTTCCACGGGGGTGTGCATCACCGCGCCGTCGAACTCGGCGGCGACCAGGTCACCGAGTGCTTCGCGCACCCGCGCGGAGGCCTCCGCCAGCGGTGGGCTGGACAGCAGCAGCACCCGGGACCTGCCGAGCCGCTCCACCTCTTCGCGGAGCCGGCCGACGGTACCGGAACCGAAGACCACCCGTGAGGGACGGGATGTATAGACGAACGTCCGCATTGAATTCCGCCTCCGCATGTCGGTGGGCACGGACCGTGTGCTTGGCCACCGAGTCTGCGAGTTACGCTCATGTGAACGCCTGCACAATTCGAGCGTTGTCGCTGCACGAAACGCGCAGGAGGCGAGTGGGGAACAGGAAAATACCGCGCGGGCGGCGTGGCCGGTGCGGGCGGTGGGGGGAACCCGTAGGCCGGGAGAGGCCGGGTGCCCCTCCGTGGCTTGGCGGCATCACATCGTTTCCCCCGGTGGCCCCTGTGATCGGCGCGCAGTGCCTGTGCAGCCGGTCGGGAGGGAGCGCTCCACCGCACCGGCAGCCGCTCGTCCCATTGATCGCGCCGCACACCGCGACTCAACTGGGGTGCCGACCGAACGTATTGGATCTATGCCGAACGCATCGGATCTGTGCCGGACGACGGACAGTGGCAGTACCCCGGAAGAGCCCAGCCGCATCCCCGTGGGCAGCCGCACGGCCGGATCGCAGGCCGTCTCCCGGTCGTCCCGGCCCGCAACCGGACCCACTTCCTGGCCCCGGCCCTTGCCGTCCCGTACCGCCGTCGGCCGCCGATCGTCACCGCCGGGGCCAAGTCGCCGACGGCTCTCCCAACGACTGTCGCCGCGCCGAGTGGCTTCGCATGCCGTGGGGTCCGGTGGGACGAGACTGACAGGTCCGGCACACATTGTCCGTGCAGTATGAACATCTGATGGTCCGTCTGGTGGTTTTGCCGTCCCAACCCGGCATGGCCCTCCGGGATCACGCGCGTCGTGTGCGTATTTGTTGAGCAGACACCCCCTCCTCCGACCTTGCGGGAGATCTCCGATGAGACGTCTGTGCATGACCGTGGCCGTTGTCGGTGCGGCCGGTGTGCTGACCGTCGCCATTCCGGCGAAGGCCAAGGCCGCGACCGCCCTGTACCCGCACGCGCCGTCCTGCGTGCAGCCAGCCATCCATGGTATGGGCCCGGCTGACGGCGCATGGATTCGAACGAACGCCGACAACACACCGCGAACGGCACCGGCGGCGGCCTGACACCCTGCCGTGTCGAGGCCCGTCCGCCGCGGACAACGGCCGATCGGCGCGGCGAACGGGCTCGCCACGGCGAATGACGCCCTCGTGTGACGCACTCGGTTCCGGATCCTCGCGCTGGGCGGACCCGAAGCCTGAAGCGGGGGTAAACCCCCGTATAAACAGGCACGTTGACCGTATGTGAGGGCCGGGCGTGATCCGCGAGGCTCCTGTGCATGAAGCAGACCAACCGCACGAGAGCCTCCTGGATCGCCGCCGGCACTGTCCTCCTCGGTCTCACCGCGCCACTGACCACGTCCGCAACCGCGGCCGCGCACTCCACGGCGCACTCCCTCCACTGGGGTGCATGCGAGGGCGGCGGGCTTGATCCGCGCCAGCAGTGTGCATCCGTCAAGGTGCCGATGGACTACGCCGACCCAGGTGGCCCGAAGGTCGATGTCGTCATCTCCCGCATCCGCAGCGAGAATCCCGTCGCCCGCCGCGGGGTGCTGCTCCTGATCCCCGGCGGGCCCGGATCCTCCAGCCTCGCAGACCCTTCGGGCAAGGGGCAGAAGCTGCCGCAGGACGTGCGCGACGCCTACGACCTGATCGGTTTCGCCCCGCGCGGACTCGCGCCCTCAACCTCCGTCAGCTGCGGTCTCGACCGCGCCGATCTCGCCACCTCGAAGCTTCGGCCCTGGCCGGCTCCGGACGGGTCCGTCACCGAGAACATGGTCACTGCCCGGCGGGTGGCGGACGCCTGCGCTCGTGACGGCGGTGCGCTCATCCAGCACATCGGCACGGTCGACGAGGCCCGCGACATCGACCGCATCCGCGCCGCGCTCGGGGAGCCCAGGCTCTCCGCCTGGGGTGTCTCGTACGGCACATACGTAGGTGCCGTCTACAGTCAACTGTTCCCGCACCGCACCGGCCGCATCGTGCTGGACAGCAACGACGACCCCGATCCCACCCGGGTCTCCCGTGCCTGGCTCGCCGGATACGAGACCGGTGTGGAGGACGTCTTCCCCGAGTTCGCCAGATGGGCCTCGGCACCCGGCAACCCGGACCGGGTGACTCGGACCCCGGCCGAGGTGCGGCCGCTGTTCCTGCGCCTGGCCGCACGGCTCGACCGTACGCCCATCCCCTGGCCGGGCGCGAACCCCGGGGAACTGAACGGCAACGTGCTGCGCCAGAACATGGTGGACAGCCTCTACGCACCCAGCCGGTTCCCCGCTCTGGCGCAGCTGATGCTGGCCGCCCTGCACGGCACGGTGCCGCCCGCGCCCGCCGAACCGCCGGAGCCGGTGCTGCAGAACGTCACGGCGGTCAGCGCCGCGACACTCTGCAACGACGCGGCGTGGCCGGCCTCGGCCATCGAATACCAGGAGGGCGTCGCCGAGAGCCGGCGGAGGCACCCGCTGACCGCGGGCATGCCCCGCAACGCCATGGTCTGTGCAGCGTGGCCGTATCCGCCACGGCAGGCACCGGTGCGGATCACCGACCACGGCCCGTCGGGCATCGTGCTGGTGCAGAACGAACGCGACGTCGCCACGCCGCTGAGCGGTGCCCTGAAGCTCCGCGAGGCCCTCGGCGACCGCGCCGTCATGGTGACCGTCGGCTCCACCGGCCACAACGCCTACCTCGCCAACGGAAACACCTGCGGTGACCGCACGGTGTCCCGCTTTCTCGCGACGGGGCAGCGGCCGGAGCACGACACGCACTGCGGCTAGGCGGTCTCGCCGGCGTGGTCGTCGGGTTCACAGGCCGGGGCTCTCTTTGCGGGCCCCGGCCGCGTGCGGGCTGAGGGAGGTAGCCGCGCCGTTCGTGGTGCCCGGCGGGGGTCGCGATCATCACTCACGCCTCGCCGGGGCGAGCGTTGCCTGATACGGCACTGACCGGTTCCCCCGCGATCGAGACGGTGGGTGAAGCGGGCGATGGTGTGGTGCCGGCCCGCCCGATCGCTGCCCTGGCAAGATGGCGGCATGGAACGTGTGCTTGGAATCGGTGGATACTTCATTCGGGCCGCCGACCCGGCGGCCCTGAGCGCGTGGTATCGCGATTGCCTGGGCCTGGACGCCGATGAGAACGGCCTGTGGCGTCAGGGAGCCGGGCTGACGGTGTTCGCGACGTTCGAGACCGAGACCGACTACTTCGGGTCCCGCGTCCAGCAAACCATGCTCAACTTCCGGGTCCGCGATCTGGATGCGATGCTCGCTCAATTGCGCGCCAAGGGAGCGGACGTGGCCGGAGAAACGCAGGACATGGAGGGTGTCGGTCGATTCGGCTGGGTCACCGATCCTGAGGGCAATCGGGTCGAGCTGTGGCAGCCCGCCTGACCGCGTCCTCACGCAGGCGGTGACGTGCTGGTGGCCCACTGGGGTGTCGAGGTGTGAACCTTGGTCAGGCCCACACGGCTTGTCCCTTCATGCCTTCTGCGGGCTGTCAGGGGAACACCCTGGCGAACTTGTCACGTGTCGCCCGCGAGGAAGACGGCCCCCTGCCGAAAGGCGGAGGCGCCGCGGTGGTGCACGCACATGCCGGGCGCCCGTGGCCGTCCGGCGGTGCAGAACCGAGTCGTCGACGCGATCTCCTCGAGGCGGTCGCCTCGGCGACCGGTGGCAGACCCGTTGGGGCCACCCTAGAGTGAAAGAACGTTTCCCGTCACCGCCGCACCATCGTCAACGGCCGATGTGCGGCCCGCAGGGGCGAGGCGGCGGCTCACGGATCCGCATGCCCCGCCCGTGACCTGGGAAGGGGTGTGGCCCGTGGCCGAGTGTTCCCCCGAGCCGGTCCCCCAGTCGGTGCTGTCCCCGTTGACGGCTGCCGCGATCTTCCTGGTGATGACCGTCGATCGAGACGGCGAGGAGCGCACCCGTGCGTTGCTGTCCGACCTGAACGGGCTGCAGCGGGCCGTCGGCTTCCGCGCCTCGTCCAGCGGACAGCTGAGCTGTGTCGCGGGCATCGGTTCCGCGGCGTGGGACCGCCTGTTCTCAGGGCCACGCCCGGCCGAGTTGCACCCTTTTCGCGAGCTGACCGGACCGGTGCACCGCGCTGTGTCGACACCAGGTGACCTGTTGTTCCACATCCGGGCCGCCCGACCGGACCTGTGCTTCGCGCTGGCCGCCGAAATCATGGAACGCCTGCGCGGGGCCGTGACGGTGCGGGACGAGGTGCATGGGTTCAAGTACTTCGACGTACGGGACCTGCTCGGCTTCGTCGACGGCACGGAGAACCCGGTGGGGCCGGTGGCGAGCGCGGCCGTGCTGATCGGTGACGAGGACCCGCCCTTCGCGGGCGGGAGCTACGTCATCGTGCAGAAGTACCTCCACGATCTCCAGGCCTGGAACGCCCTTCCGGTGGAGGCGCAGGAGAGGGTGATCGGGCGTCGGAAGCTGTCCGACGTCGAACTGGACGACGAGGTCAAACCGGTCGACTCCCATGTCGCGCTCACCACGGTCGTCGATCCCGACGGCACGGAACGCAAGATCCTGCGCGACAACATGCCGTTCGGCACTGTCGGCGAGGGCGAGTTCGGCACGTACTTCATCGGGTACGCCCGCACGCCCGCCGTGACCGAGACGATGCTGGAGCGCATGTTCCTGGGTGCGCCGCCGGCGGCGCACGATCGCATCCTGGACTTCTCCACCGCGGTCACCGGTTCCCTCTTCCATGTGCCCACCAGCGACTTCCTGGACGACCTTCCCGACCCGCCCGGCGAGGAAGAGTCGGAGACCGAATCCGAGACCGGCGCCGATTCCCCGCACGTCCACACCGACACGGTGCTCCTCGGGCAGACGCGAGCGCCGGACGACTCCCTCGGGATCGGCGACCTGAAGGGCAAGTGACGCCGATGAACAACCTTCACCGCGAACTGGCGCCCATCTCCGCCGCCGCCTGGGCGGACTTGGAGGACGAGGCCCAGCGTACGTTCAAGCGGCATGTGGCGGCCCGCCGGATCGTCGATGTGCCCGAACCCGGCGGTCTCGACCTGTCCGGCGTCGGCACCGGCCATCTGCAGACCATCGAGGCACCCGCCGCGGGGATCATCGCTCGTACCCGTCTCGTTCAGCCCGTGGTGGAGCTGCGAGTCCCCTTCGTCGTCGACCGCGGGCAGGTGGACGACGTCGCCCGCGGAGCCAAGGACGCCGACTGGCAACCGGTCAAGGACGCCGCCAGGCAACTCGCCTACGCCGAGGACCGAGCGGTGTTCGAGGGCTACGCGGCGGCCGGCGTCACGGGCCTGCGCGAGAGCTCGTCCAACCAGCCCCTGACACTGCCCTATGAGGTGCGGGAGTACCCCAATGCCGTCAGTCAGGCCATAACGGCTCTGCGGCTGGCGGGTGTTGGCGGGGCCTACACGCTGGCACTCAGCGCGGAGGCATACACCGCCGTCAGCGAGACCTCCGACTACGGCTACCCGGTCATCAGGCACATGGCCCGGCTCCTGGACGGCGACATCGTCTGGGCACCCGCCATCGACGGCGCCTTCCTGCTGTCCACGCGGGGCGGTGACTTCGAACTCCACATCGGTCAGGACGTGTCCATCGGCTATCTGTCGCACGACGACAGCAGCGTGCGGCTGTACTTCCAGGAGACGCTCACCTTCATGGTGTACACCAGCGAGGCCGTGGTGGCTCTCGAGGCACCCGCACCGAGGCCCGACGCCGGCGCAGGGCAGGGGGCGACATGAAGGTCTCAGTCGTCGGAGTGGGCGCGGTCGGATCCGCCTCCGTGCCGTCCTTGGTCGAACCAGGTCGTCGCCGTCGTACCGCAGGCGGTGCTGATGGTGGTCACCGACCCACCGGGCCCGTTGGCCGACCTCATCCGCCAACGCACCGGGCACGACCGGGTGTTCTCGATCGGAACCCTGATCGACAGTCTGCGCTTCCGCGTACGGTCGGCGACCGGCTCCACGTCCGGCCGCGTGATGTTCAAGCTCTGGTCGTGGGCGAACACGGCACCTCCGAGGTCCTCTTGTGCTCCTCGGCCACGGTCGGCGGCATTCCCGTGACCGGGCTGCTCAGCCAGGGTGACGCGTCTGTGGAGGATGTACGCGGAGAGGTCGAGAACGACCTCCGGTACGCCAACATCGAGGGCACGGGCGCCAGCCAGTACGGTCGCCCCCTCACTCCGGTGTGAGGAGCCCGCGACGGGCTTTGCTGAAGGGCCACCAGGCAAGCAGAACGGCTCCGGTGACCAGCACGGCGGGCAGCGCTCCTGCCCACGCCGGGGCCACCCTTCGCAATGCCATGGCCGCCGCCGCACCCACGATCAGCCCCCCGAGCCGGGCGGGCACCCACCCGTCCGCCCGCCCCGAACGACCGACGCCCCGCACGATGTATGTGGCCAGCGTGCCGGTCAGATAGGTGGTGGGGGCTGCCGCGCGCCCGGCCGCAACCATGGCGGCGGCCTGCGCCCCCATCGCCAGCGCGGCGCCGCACTGCAGGACGTCCCGCAGTGTCGGTCCGGGCGCACCCCCGACGGCGGCCCAGGCCCCTGCGCCCACGGCGAGCAGAACCGCCTCCGCGAGAAGGCTGGACATCACACGGGCGGGCCAGTGTGTGGCCACACCCTCGCGGCCCCGGGTGACCCAGGCGACCGCCGCGGCGCCCGCGCCGAACCCCACCAGGGCCAGCACGGCCGCGCTCACCCCTGCGCCACGGGACTGGCCGATCGCCATCCCGAGCAGCGCCAGATTGCTGGTCATGACACCGGCGAAGACCTGGTCCAGCGCGGTGAACGAGATCGCCTCCACAGCCCCGGACGCGGCCACGAGCATCACCACGGCGATCGGCATCGCCCGGTCCGTATTGCCACTCGGTACCGCATGGGTGTCCATTCCGGCTCCTCCCGACGGCAGTCACCAACAGTAATGATCCGCCCCGGGCCGCTCGGCCAACCGCGCCGGAGCAGCCGGCCGTGAGTCCCCTGCGCCATGCCGGTGTGCGGTCGCTTCGTCCGCCGGCCTGCACGACCGCGTCAACGCGTCCTGCGCGGGTCAGGGCACATGCAGGGCCCGGGCGGGGAGGGACACGGTGGGCGCATCGTGGATGAGGGCAGTGGGATGGGCACGCGGCCTGCCCCTGAACAGCGGGGGCAAGGTGGCTCGTGACCGGGCTCGCGAACATCTGGAGTCACTGGGCTGGACCGAGTGTGCGCCGCAGAGGGTGGACTCGGTCCTGGTGACCGTCTCGCAGCTGGTGACCAATGCCCATGTGCACGCCCACAGTTCCACACGACTGGTGCTGACCTGGGACACGCGCTGTCTGTACGTGGTCGTCCACGACGCCGCCAGCGACCTGCCCGCCCGTCGCCCACCCGGCACCGAGCGCCTCGGCGGGCGCGGACTGTCGCTCGTCGACGCGCTCGCCGACGACTGGTACGCCCGGCCCTGCCCCGGCGGCAAGATCGTCCACGCGTGCTTCAGGCCGCCCGCTTCGGCCCGGGACGCCGACGACTCCTGACCCGTGCAGCAAGCCGGCCCGATCCGGGCCGACGGCGGAACGATCCGAGCGAGGGCCGGCCGGGGCGCATCGACGGGAGTCGAGAGCAGCGCAGTGGTTGTGACGCGACGCACACCCTTGCCTGTGGTTCTCCCCACATTCCGGGCCGTATCGCCGGCCGTAGTGACGGCGGTCACCTCATAGGTCGGGTGTCTTGTCTACGTTCGCAGTTCAGTGCCCCTCCCCCACGAACTGCAGAGGCCACTTCCACCATGCGCTACCGACTGCTCCCCGTGCGGCACCCGGAGACCGCGGCCCGGCGCCGAGGCAGGCGCGTCGTCGCCTGCGCCGGTGTGCTCCTGGCGTCGGTGACGGCGCTGGTCTCCGCCGGCACGCTCGACCCGTCACCGGCGACCGCGGCCGCCCCGACGGCGCGACCGGACGGAACGGCCGGGTCCGCCGCACCGGTGCGGCCGTGCAGCAAGGCACGGGTGACGGCCGCGGTACTGAGCCTGGACGGCTCGAACCGCGCGACCACCGTGCACGGCGACGACACCGCCTACGACACCGCGAGCATCATCAAGGTCGACATTCTGGCGACGGCGCTGCTCCAGGCGCAGGACGCCGGAAGGACACTGGACGCACACGAGCGCGAGCTCGCCGAGGCGATGATCCTGCACAGCGACAACGCCTCCGCCAACGCCCTGTGGCGTGAGATCGGCCGGGCGCCCGGTCTGGAGGCGGCGAACAAGCGACTCGGACTGACCTCGACGAAGGGCGGTGACGGCTTCCTGTGGGGGCTCACGCAGACGACGGCGAGTGATCAGATACGGCTCCTGCGTGCGGTGTTCGACACCGGCTCCGCATCGAACGCAGGCCCCGCGCCGCTCGACGAGGCCTCCCGGGCGTACATCAGGACGCTCATGACCCACATCGAGAGCGACCAGGCGTGGGGCGTCTCGTCGGCCGCGGGCTCCGGATGGGCGCTGAAGAACGGCTGGCTGCAGCGCAGTACGACCGGGCTGTGGGACATCAACAGCATCGGGCAGGTGACGGTGAACGGTCACCGCTATCTGGTCGCGGTCCTCTCCGCCGGCAACACGTCGATGAACGACGGCATCGCGCTGGTGGAGCGCACGGCCCGGGCTGCCGTCGAGTCCGCAGCCGGCCGCTGACACGCCTTGGCCCGGGTGCGGGCTCGGCTCTCGTTCACCGGCCCCGCACCCGGGCGGTCAGGCGGGTCACTCGGCCGCGCGGTGCCCGACCCGGACGCGGGAACCGAACCGGCGGCAGCTCGGCACGTCAGTCGTGCAGCGCGTGGCGCAGAGCCGCGTTGGCCTTCGCTACCGCGGACTTGGCCGCCTCACTGTCGGCGAGGCCGTTGAGCATCACAAAGTCGTGGATGATCCGGGGATAGTTGACGTAAGTGAGCGGCACACCGGCAGCGCGCAGCTTCTCGGCGTACGCGCGGCCCTCGTCGTGCAGCACATCGCTGTCCGTGATGACCAGCGCCTTCGGCAGGCCGCTCAGCTCGGCCGTGCTGGCGCGCAGCGGGGAAGCGGTGATCTGGGAGCGGACCGAGGTGTCGGGAGCGTACTGGTCCCAGAACCACTTCATGCCCGCCGCGGTGAGCCAGCAGCCGGTGGCGAAGCGCGTGTGGGACTCGGTGTCGAACGAGGCGTCGGTGACGGGGTAGAACAGCACCTGCTGGGCAAGCTTCGGGCCGCCACGCTCCTTGGCCATCAGGGTGACGGCGGCGGTCATGTTGCCGCCGACGCTGTCGCCCGCCACGGCCAGCCGGGAACCGTCGACGTCGATCTCGGCGCCGTGCTCGGCGACCCACTTGGTGGCGGCGTAGGACTGCTCGTTGGCGACCGGGTATGTGGCCTCCGGCGACGAGGTGTAGTTGACGAAGACCACCGCGGCCCGGGCGCCGTTGGCTATCTGGCGCACGAGCCGGTCGTGGGTGGAGGCATCTCCGAGGACCCAGCCGCCGCCGTGGAAGTACATCACCGCGGGCAGCTTGCCGGTCACGCCGTGGGGCCGGACGATGCGGATGGAGACCGAGCCGGTGGGGCCGCCCGGTATGGTCCGGGTGGTGATGTCGGCGGGCAGCTTGGCCACCGGATACGCGGCCTGGAGGTCCAGGAGCGACTGACGGGCGGCGGCGGGCGTCAGGTCCTGGATCGGGGGGCCGTCCGCCGCGGCAAGTTTGTCGAGGAACGCTTGAGCGGTCGGTTCGAGGGTCACCGGGGGATCACCGCAGGTCGCCCGGGAGGCGGCGGCAGCCGGGGTGGCCAGGGCCGGGGCGGTGGCGGTCAGGGCGGCGGTGGCAAGCAGCGCCGTGAATCCGGCCAGGGGCTTGCGCAGTGTGCGGGAGCGTCGGGTGGCGCTCATGAACGTCCTCCTTCTGAGGGGAACTTCCTCCAGAAGCGTTCCTGCGCTCCCCCGGACGGGCCTGCCGGGCTGAGCCGAAGGAGTGGTGCCCTTCGCCCGCCCAGGTGGTCGGCACACGGTTCCGGTTTGCGGATGCTGTCGCCAGTGGATGTCGCGGGACGGCACCCGGCCATCGGCGGCCGCTCATCCCACGCGGACCGTGTGTCCGACTCCCGCGGCGCCCGCCACGACCTGGCGAGCCTCCGCCCCGGCTCGGGGTCCTCGGGGCGGAGACCCGTAACTCCTAATGTCCGGCTCAGATCGTGGGATCGCACCTCAGGCGCAGCACGGCGCCGTCCGACGGCGTATCGCTTGTTTCCGCGTCGACGCATCCGTCAATCCGTAATTCCCGAGCCATCGTCCCGGGAGTCTCGATGAGAAAACGGAAGAAGGGCGAGCGGCACTCCGCGGCGTCTCAGCTGGAGCTGTGCGACCTGTGCGCCGCGGCCTTCCCCAGGGACGAGGCAGTTCGGGGGCATGTTCCGGACTCCTCCTCCGCGCATCCCACCCAGGACTGGTTCGACGGACTGCGTCTCATCACGGCGTGCAGCGACACCCATTTCGGGGTCATCCGCGAAGCGTACCGGCGTCGGCCGTTCGTGGAGGAAGAGCTGTGGGCCGCGAAGATCGGACGCGCTCTCACCACCGGCTCGCCGGTTGTCAGCCTGTTGGAGCTGGCCTGCAGGACTGGGCTGGACGAGCAGCAGATCCGGCGCGCCGTCGCCTGGCACAACCGGCAGCGGCGGCAGCACAAGGACGGCTGAACGCGGCGCGGTCGGCCCGCGACGTCGCACGCCCATGGCCCCTCATGCGGTGTCCCGGGCCGCCCCGCCGTTCTCGCGCTCCAGGGACACCGTGACGGTGACGCGCACAACGGACGGCCTCCGGGGCGGCGAGCCGAACCCGAATCGCACGGGGGGCACGACCGGTGCGAGGTGGCCGAGGTCCTGGCCCTCGTAACCGGCGGAGGCGGCGACGACGGGCCACAGGTCCTTCGCCCCGTACCATTCGTACCGGCCTCGGCCGGCCCTGCCGCGGGTGCGGACCCCCAGCAGTACCCGAGCGGGCAGGGCCACCGACGCGGCCCAGGCGGGACGGGCGGCGAGCGGACCGGGCACGGCTCTGAGCAGGAGGCCCACGAGGCCCCTGCGGCCGGCGACGAAGCGCAGTCCGAGGGAGGACGCGCGGACCGTCCATTCCCTGCCCGCGACATCGGCCCTGACCGGTACCACGCGTACCTCGTCGAAGGTGTATGTGCCGGCGATGAAGTCCGCCGTCTCCCGGGAGGGAGCGAGCAGGACGCGGTGTCCGTCGTGCCGCTCGATCATCACATCGCTGAACGGCCCGAACGGCGACCGCGCCCAGTGCCCGACCACCACCCGCGCACCGGACGACGTGCCGATCCCGGCGATCCAGCCGTCGAACCGCAGCCGGTCGCGCCCGGCAGGGCCGCTGCGCGGTTTCCTGATCTCCGTCTCTGTCGCTATGCCGCCAGTGCGTGACCCGGGTGCAGTACCACCTTGGTGTAGCCCTCGACCCGCTTGTCGAATTTCTCGTACGCCTGCGGAGCCTGATCCAGCGGCAGCTCGTGCGAGACCACGAAGCTGGGCCTGGCACGACCCGCGATGATCAGATCGCGCAGCTGGCGGTTGTACCGCTTGACGTTGCACTGACCGGTGCCCACCTTCTGGCCCTTCTCGAACATTCTGCCGATGGAGACCAGGAGCTGGCCATGCTTGGCGTGTTCATCGGGTGCGCCCGGGTCGGAGGGCACGTACAGACCCGGGACGCCGAGCCTGCCGGTCGGCCGCACCGTCTCGACGAGCGCGTTGAGGACGACGGCGGGTTCCTCGTGACTCGCGTCGTGTGCCTGGGCCTGGTATCCGACGGCGTCCACGCCCTTGTCGGTTCCCTCTCCCTGTGTGTGTTCCTTGATCTGCTCGGCTGGGTCGCCCTTCGTGAAGTCGATGGAGATGGCTCCCGCCTGCTCCGCCTTGGCGAGACGCTCGGGCACCCGGTCCACGCAGAACACCTTGGACGCGCCGCGCAGCAGTGCGGAGTAGGCGGCCATCAGCCCGACCGGTCCGGCGCCGTAGACGGCCACGCTCTCACCGGGGGAGACCTGGGCGAGTTCGCAGCCGTGGTAGCCGGTCGGGAAGATGTCGGCGAGCAGCACGAAGTCGGTCTCGAACTGCTCCCCCGGCGGCAGCTTCAAGCAGTTGAAATCGGCGAACGGCACCCTCAGCAGCTCCGCCTGGCCACCCTTGTACGGACCCATCGCCACGTATCCGTAAGCTCCGCCCGCGAAGCCCGGATTGACCGTCAGACAGAAGCCGGTCTCCCCCGCCAGGCAGTTCTTGCAGAATCCGCAGGCGACATTGAAGGGCATCACCACACGGTCCCCCTTGGAGAGGGAGGTCACGCCCGAACCGGTCTCCTCGACTATGCCGAGGTTCTCGTGCCCGAAGACGATACCCGGCTCGGCAGCCGTGCGGCCTTCGTACATGTGCAGATCCGACCCGCAGATGGCGGTCGACGTGACCCGTACGAGGACGTCGTTCGGATGCTGTATCTGTGGATCGTCGACGTCCCTCACAGCCACACTGAAGGGCTTCTCATAGACGACGGCTTTCACCTGGGTCACCTCCGCGTCGAACGCTGGATGACGGCGGCGACAGCGGGCCGCTGACCCCGGAGCACACACGCGAAGAGACGGGCCGTCGGCCTGCGACCGTGGCCGCGAGTGCTCTCGTTCACCGCCGAATACTTCCAGGTAACGCCCGCACGGCTCGGGCTGCAACCGGCTGCCTGGGCGGTGGTCCCGGTCCCGTCGTCACGGTCCACCCGCCGGCTGCGGCGGGTGGACCACCGCGACCTGAGCCCGCGCTCCGCCGGCTACCGAGCGGCTTTCACGGTCTTCATCGTGAAGTGCGAGGTGACGTTCTTGATCCGCGGGATCGTCATGACCCGTCGGCTGAGGAAGGCCTCGTAGGTGGCCAGGTCGGCCACACCCACGCGCACGAAATAGTCGGGACTGCCGAACAGTCTGCGCAACTCGACGACCTCGTCGGCCTCTGCCAGGGCCTGCTCGAACCGCTCCACGGTCTCGGCGTCCTGTGCTTCGAGGGTGAGCCCGATGAGGACCTCGAAGGAGCGGTTCACGGCGGAGGGGTCGATGACGGCCCGGTAGCCGCGGATGACCCCGTCCGCCTCCAGACGCTGGACGCGCCGCAGGCACGGCCCGGTGGTGAGCCCCACCCGCTGTGCCAGCTCGACGTTGGTCAAGCGTCCGTTTCGTTCCAGCTCGGTGATGATTGCCCTGTCAATGGCATCCATAGACAGAAGATTGCACGATCGAGGGGATGGGGAGCAATATTCGCAACCACATGGCGCGCGTTGTACGAGACGATGACGGGGTGCGACACGACGTTCCGACCCCGATGGCAGCGCCCGATGCACCGCCCGCTCCGGCCACCCGGCGCCGGCAGATCTCCGCATGCGTGCGTGGTTCGTTCTCCGCGGGCCCCGGCATCTTTCCCCTGGGCATCGCGCTCGGCCTGCTGGTCCTCCAGGCCGGCCTCCCCTGGTGGCTCACCCCCGCCCTGTCCCGGTCCGCGATCGCCGGCTCCCTGGAACTGCTGCCTTGGGTATGACGGCCGCCGTCACACCGCTCGCCGCGGTCGCGCTGACCGTCCTCGTGGTCGATTTCCGGCATGTCTTCTACGCCTTCTCCTTCCCGCTCCACCTGGTCAGGCACCCGCCGGCGAAGGCGTACGCCGTCTACGCGATGATCGACGAGGCGTACGCCGTCAATGCCTCCCTGCCGGATCGGGAGCGTTCGGCGCCTCGGCTGCCGGCCCTCCGACCGCCTGCCAGACCTGTTGGGTCGGCGGCGGCCTGGTGGGCGTCGCCGGTGTCCACCCGGCCTTCGGCCGCCGCACCATCCTGAGCGTGGGCCTCGGGCCATCGAACTCCTCGAAGCGGTGGTGCGCATCGCCGGCCGCCCGGTGGTCCGGGCCCGCGCGTGGCTCCTCGCCACTGTGGACACCAGGGTCGTCGCCGGCGGCTCGGAAGACCGGCTCACCCACCCCGAGGGTCTCGCCTCCTGGCCCATGACATCGGTGTGGCCCTGTGGGTACATCGCCTCCCTGGACGTCCGCCCGCTCGCACCACCGCAGCCTGGCCGCACGACCGCCTGGGTCTCCACCCGTCTCGACCTCGTCGCCGACGAACCCAGCAGCGCGCTGGCGTCCTACCTCACCCTGGTCGACACCGCCAACGGCATCGCCGTACGACAACCCCCGACAGCCTGGATGTTCCCCAACGTCGACCTGACCGTCCACCTCCACAGGCAACCCGAAGGCGACTGGACCGGCCTGGACACCACCGTCGTCTTCGGCCCGGCCGGACAAGGTCCCACCGGCACGGTCCTGCACGACGTCAACGGGCCCGTCGGACACGCCCAGCAGATCCTCACCGTCCGGCCATCGCCGGGCCACTGACCGACGAAGAGCGGCCGGTGCCCATCCCAGCGCCGAGCGCCAGGCGGCCGAGCTGTCCGACCACGGATCGCGCGTCGCCCTGTTGACCGCCGACCGCACCCTCGACAGGTCATGGGCCGCAACATCGCGAACGACTCGCGCCGGCCGGCGGCCGCGCGCGGGCCACACCCAGGCCGTCGAGCTCGACGCCTCGTTGCGGATCTCTGGCACGGCTGAGCATCTCTCGTCTCCGGGGATCCGCCCCCGCCCGCTCTCGGTGCCCACCGATCGGCAAGCCCTGAGAAACCACGGCACTTACCGAGATCGCATGGCCGGTGACAGCCCGGGTAAAGGCATGCCGTGCTGCGTCACGGAGTGGTGGGTAAACTGGTCGGTGGACCGCGCGGTAAGCGGATCCGGCCAGGGGCCGGAGAAGCTTTCGAGGGCGGGAGATGACCGCGGGTCGTCTCTACCGAGCAGGCTTGCGCCCTCGGCCCGGACAGCGTCGCCAACGGGACAGGCGTCCTCCGGGTGTGCCGGCGGATAGAAATCGACAAACAACTGAGTCCCGGAGCACCGATTCTGTGGGCAGGTGAGCCGCCAGGACAGAGTCTCCCCAACCGCTTTCAGTGCCGACAACCAACTCCAGATCGCAGTCGGCGAACAATCGCATCGGTTCGTCGTAGTGCCCGTCGAGCAAGGACGGTCGCAGTCCGCAAGAGACCACCGAGTTTCTTTATGGCGGTCCGCCCCCACCAACGGGGCGTGCGTGACCGGCTCACCTGGCAGTACCGGTGAGGCGCAATTGTTCGAGGGACCCGCGAAAGTATCATCTTCGCCAGATACGCCGAACCGCTTCACTGGCATGACGGCCGCGAAAAGTGACTCCTTGGCGAGTCGGCTGAACAACATGCCAGGTGGGCGCCCATCGATGCGAGTCGGGCCAAGTTCCGCTTTCAGGAACGACCGAGGCACCGCGCCGGGGACTTAGCGCTCAGCCGCAAGGCTCACCGGGCGGGGCGATGCTCCGTCCGAGTGAACCGCGTTCTCCCCAGCGAAGTAAAGAGCCGAGAAATTCCAGCCGGTCGGGCGGTGTCGTCATGTCATTCCAAGCGAGTCCGAGTGGCAATCTGACAGTGGCCGACTAAAACTGAAGCCCGTGCTTTCGGGATCAGATGAGCGCGGCCTCGTGGCTTCCGTATTTCTCGGTTCGGTTCGGTCATTTCCGAACGCGAGGGCGCCGGAGCGGCCACTGGCCGTTGGTTGTCGAAATTACTTCGAGGAGCTCGAATGGTGGAGAAGTCTGCCGAGGTCTTGACAACCGGGTCCGGCGAGTCCGTGATCGCCCGGTCCGGCAGCGGCGGCTCGGCGGCGGACACCGAGACAAAATTCGCCGAAGTACTGGCTGACCTCGTGTGCGCCGAAGGGGTGTCGGCCGACAGCCATTTCTTCGACGACCTTGGCGCCAACTCCTTGGTGATGGCGCAGTTCTGCGCGCGGATCAGGAAGCGGCCGGACCTGCCGTCTGCCTCCATGAAGGACATCTATCGGCATCCGACGATCCGAAGCCTGGCAGCCGCTCTTTCCCAGACCACGCCCACTCCCGTCAACCTGCCGCGTCCTGCGTCGCCGCCGGAGCAGGTCACGACGCCGCAGGCGGCGCGGGCGAGCAGGCTGGACTACGTGATGTGCGGGACGCTCCAGTTGCTGGTGTTCCTGGCGTATTCCTTCGTCACCGGGGTCGTCGCGACCACGGGCTACGAGTGGGTCTCCACAGGTTCGGGTCTCCTCGACATCTATCTGCGGTCCATGGCGTTCGGCGGCATCGGATTCATCGTGATGTGCGCGTTCCCGGTCGTGGCCAAGTGGATCCTCATCGGTCGCTGGACCCCTCGGGAGATTCCGGTCTGGAGCCCGGCCTACCTGCGCTTCTGGGTCGTCAAGGTACTGCTCCATGCCAATCCGATGATCTTCTTTGTCGGAAATCCGCTGTATGTGCTGTATCTGCGGGCACTCGGCGCGCGGATCGGCAAGGGAGTAACGATCCTCTCCCGCCATGTGCCGGTCTGCACCGACCTGCTCACGATCGGCGACGGCACGGTCATCCGCAAGGACTCGTACTTCCTCTGCTATCGAGCGCATGGCGGATGCATCCAGACCGGCAGGGTCACCATCGGCCGGGACGCGTTCATCGGTGAGAAGGCCGTGCTGGACATCGGCACGTCGATGGGTGACGGCACCCAGCTCGGACACGCCTCCGCCCTGTACCGCGGTCAGACCATCCCGCAGGGCGAGCGCCACCACGGGTCTCCGGCGCAGCGCACGGACATCGACCATGTGCGGGTCGCGCCGGCCCGGTGCGGGACGCTTCGCCGCACATGCTTCGGGCTGACCACCCTGCTCCAGCTGTTCGTGCTGTACATTCCGCTGGCTGTCGGCGGTGTGTACATGCTGTTCATCGAGGTCCCCGCGCTGAGCGATCAGCTGGATCCGGACACGTCCGACGTCACGGTGTCGGAGTTCCTGACCAACGCGGTGGCGCTGTCCGCCGTACTGTTCTTCGGCTTCGTCGTCCTGGGTCTCCTCACCCTCTACACCGTTCCGCGCCTGCTGAGCCTCGCCATCAAGCCGGACAAGGCCTATCCGCTCTACGGCTTCCAGTACGCGGCGCACCGAATGATCGCCCAGATGACGAACATCAGGTTCTACGCCTGGCTCTTCGGTGACAGCTCCTTCATCGTCCACTACCTCCGCGGCCTCGGATACGACCTGTCCCATGTCGAGCAGACCGGGTCCAACTTCGGCTCGGAAATGAAGCACGAGTCCCCTTATCTGGCTTCCGTCGGCAGGGGGACGATGGTGGCCGACGGGCTGTCCATCATCAACGCCGATTTCTCGGGCACGTCGTTCAAGGTGTCCAGGGCCTCGATCGGGTCGCACAACTTCCTCGGCAACAACATCGCCTACCCCTCGGGCGGCAGGACGGGCGAGAACTGCCTGCTGGCCACGAAGGTGATGGTTCCCCTCGACGGTCCAGTCCGCGAAGGGGTCGGGCTGCTCGGCTCGCCCTGCTTCGAGATTCCGCGGTCCGTGGAGCGCGACTCCAAGTTCGACCACCTGAGGACCGGGGACGAACTACGGCGGAACCTCGGCATGAAGAATCGTTACAACCTGCGCACCATCGGCTTCCACCTGCTCGTGCGTTGGCTGCACACCTTCATGCTCACGGCCCTGGGTCTCATCTCCGTCGGCCTGTACGGCGCCTTGGGACATGCGGTGATCGCCGGCTATCTGGCGCTGACTCTCGGCTTCACCACCCTCTACTACGTCCTGGTGGAGCGCTGGCTCCACTCGTTCCGTGGGCTGCGCCCCCAGTTGTGCTCCATCTACGACCCGTACTTCTGGTGGCACGAGCGCCTGTGGAAGATGCCCTCCGAGTACCTCAACGTTTTCAACGGCACCCCCTTCAAGAACGTCATCTGGCGGCTGCTCGGTGTCCGCATCGGCAGCAGGGTCTTCGACGACGGCTGCTTCGTGACGGAGCGGACGCTCACCGCCATCGGGGACGGCTGCACACTCAACGCCGGTAGCAAGATTCAGTGCCACTCGCAGGAGGACGGCACCTTCAAGTCCGACTTCAGCACGCTCGGTGACCACTGCACCCTCGGTGTCGGCGCACATGTGCACTACGGCGTCACGGTGGGTGACGGGGTCGTGCTGGCACCCGACTCCTTCCTCATGAAAGGCGAGGAGGTACCCCCGAACGCAGGGTGGGGCGGAAACCCCGCGGTCGAGATGCCTGGTGTCCGCGAGGAGATCCTCGCCGGCATCGACTCGGCGACGGCGACCGCGGCGGCAACGACAGCGGCAGCAGTGACGGCCTCGACCGACGGCCGGACGCCGACGGCGAGCTGAGGAAGGCCATTCGATGGGAGCGCACGTGCAGACGGACCGGGAGTTCTGGAGCGGTGTCCTCACCGCCGGCGGTTCCACCGCTGTCCCCCGATGGGCGCGGGAGCCGGTGGCCGGCGTGGCCGAGTACGAGACGACGGTGCCGGACGACCTGTCGCAGAAGGTGCGAGGGCTGGCAGCGGCACTGGGCATGCCGGTCAGCGCGGTACTGCTGGCCGCCCATGCCAAGGTGCTGGCCGCGCTGTCGCGCGAGCCGGAGGTGGTGACCGGCTACGTCGCCGGGACCAAGCGCGGGCCGCTGCCGTGCCGGCTGACCACGGCACCCGGATCCTGGCGCCTGCTGATTTCGGAGGCTCATCGCACCGAGGCCGAGTTGCTGGCGCACCGGGAGTTCCCGGTGGACGAGCTGCGGCGCGACCTGGGGGCGACCGGCCCGTCGTACGAGGTCGTCTTCGACCCCGCGGGGGCCGAGAGCGGACTGGTCGACGACGCGGCGCTGGGCGTGGGCTGGCACGACGAGAGCGGGCGACTGGTGGTGCGACTGCGGTATCGCACCCAGGTGCTGGACTCCGAGTCCGCGGCGCGGCTCTGCGGCTACCACGTGACCGCACTGACCTCGATGACGGTCGACGTGGACGCCGAGCACGCTCGGCAGAACCTCCTGTCCGCCGAGGAGAGGCGTCATCAGCTCGAAGGACTCGCGGGCCCGCGCAGGGAGCTGCCGGATGCCCGGGCACATGAGCTGTTCGAGCAGCGGGTGCGGAAGCATCCGGATGCCGTGGCGGCCGTGCTCGGGGATCGAACGTGGACGTACGCGGAACTCGACTCCCGGGCCAACCGGCTTGCACGGGCGCTGCTGGCCCACGGGCTCGGCCGTGAGGACGTCGTGGCAGTGGTCACCGAACGCAATCTCGACTGGCTGGCCTCCGTGCTGGCGGTGTTCAAGGCCGGCGGCGTGTACCTGCCGATCGAGCCCCACTTCCCCGCCGGACGGATCGCGGTGACGTTGTCACGTGCCGGGTGCCGGCTGGTGCTCACCGAGCCCGGCAGCACGCACACCCTCGACCAGGCCCTGACCACGGTGCCGGGTGTCGAGAGGCTGCTGGTCGAGACCGCCTACGCGGAACAGGCCGCGGACAGTGACCCCGGGGTCGAGGTCACCGCCGATCAGCTCGCGTACATCTACTTCACCTCCGGTTCCACGGGCGAACCGAAGGGGGCGATGTGCGAGCACGCCGGCATGCTCAACCATCTCTTCGCCAAGATCGACGATCTACAGATCGACGAGGGCCAGGTGGTCGCCCAGACGGCTCCGCAGTGTTTCGACATCTCGCTGTGGCAGTTGCTCGCCGGGCTGCTGGTCGGCGGTCGGACACTGCTGGTCGAACAGGAAGCGATCCTGGACGTCGAGCGGTTCGTCGACACACTCGTCCGCGGCCGGGTCGCCGTGGCGCAGGTCGTGCCCTCCTACCTCGAGGTCGTGGCGTCGTACCTGGAGCAGCACCCGCGTGACCTGCCGGATCTGAGGTATGTCTCGGTGACCGGTGAGGCGTTGAAGCGGGAACTGGTCCAGCGCTGGTTCACGATCAAGCCCACGGTCAAGCTGGTCAACGCCTACGGGCTGACCGAGACCTCGGACGACACCAACCACGAGATCATGGAGAGGATGCCGGAAGGCGACCGGGTGTTGCTGGGGCGCGCGGTCAACAACGTGCACGTCTACGTCGTCGACGAGCATCTGGCACTGGTGCCCCTTGGTGCCCCCGGAGTGATCGCCTTCTCCGGTGTGTGCGTGGGGCGGGGATACGTCAACGATCCCGAGCGGACCCGCGCGGTCTATCTGGAGGATCCGTACCGGCCGGGCGAGCGGCTCTACCTGGGCGGCGACTGGGGGCGCTGGCACCCCGACGGCAAGCTGGAGTTCCTCGGCCGCCGGGACAACCAGGTCAAGATCCGTGGCTTCCGTATCGAGATCGGCGAGATCGAGAACACTCTGCTGCGGGTTCCCGGGGTACGCGACGGCGCGGTGGTCGTCGCCGAACGCGCCGGGGGCAGCAAGCACCTGATCGCCTTCTACACCGGCCGAGCCCAGCAGGTGGAGCTGCTCCGCCAAGCCCTCGGCGCCGCGCTGCCCGCCTACATGGTCCCGTCCGCCTTCCACCGGCAGGAGACCCTGCCGCTCACCGCCAATGGCAAGATCGACCGGAAGGCCCTGACCGCACTGGCCGAGCAGAGCGCTCCGGCCCCCGAGGGCGACGCCGCCGGGGAGGCCGACCGCCTTCCGCGCACACCGAGCGAGCGCAGGCTCGCGGCCACCTGGGCGGAGCTGCTGAGCATCCCCGCACACCAGATCGGCCGACAGGACCACTTCTTCGACTCCGGCGGCACTTCACTGACGGCGGTGAAGCTCACCATCGCCCTGAAGCGTGCGGTGTCTTTGAAGGACATCACCCGCCACCCGGTGCTCGCCGACCTCGCCGCACTCCTCGACGGCGCACGCCGGCAGCTCACCGAGCTGCTTCAACCGCTGTCGCAGTCCGACGGTGTCCCCGAATGTGCCCTGGTGTGTTTCCCCTACGCGGGCGGCAACGCGGTCAACTACCGGCCGATGGCCGGTGCGCTCGCGGCGAGCGGACCCGCTGTGTACGCCGTCGACCTGCCCGGTCACGACCTGGCCGCCCGGAGCGAACCGTTCGCACCGTTGGCGCAGGTGGCGGAGCAGATCGTCGCCGAGATCACCATGCGTGGCCTGACCAGGGTGATGCTGTGGGGGCACTCCTCGGGAGCCGCACCGGCCGTGGAGACGGCGAGGCGGCTGGAGAGGCGCGGAGTCGTCGTCCCGCGTGTGTTCCTCGCCGCTCAGCTGCCCGGCACCCCCGATGACCGGCGCGCGGCCATCGCCGAGCTGACGGGACTGACGAACGCCGAGATCGCCGCGGAACTCACCGCGGACAGCGGCTACACCGAACTCGGCGAGCTGAGCGCACCGCATGCCGAGCATGTCGGCGCCGCCTACCGGCACGACTGCGTGGCCGCACACGAATACTTCGCCGACGCCCTCGAGGCACCGCCGACCGTGAAGCTGTCCGCGCCGATCACCGTGGTCATCGCCGCGGACGACCCCAACACGGCCGGATTCCGAGACCGATACCGCGATTGGCAGCTACTGGCCGAGCACGTGGATCTGCACGAGCTCGCCGACGGCGGCCACTACTTCCTGCGCACCCGTCCAGTCGAAGCAGCACGAGCCGTCCTGGGTGCGGCCGAGCTGCTCGCCTCCCCATGATCCTCCTCGAGCCACCACCACGACGATCGAAAGGAAAAAGCAAATGTCGTCCTCCTCACCCCTGGCCTCGCTGCTCGAGGTGGAGCTGGATCCGGACAAGCCTCCGATCCTGCGTGTCCAGACCGCTGGAGACGTGACCGGCTGGGCGGCCGAACACCGCGAGGCCCTGCGTGCGCTCGTCTCCGAGCACGGCGTGGTGCTCGTCCGCGGCCTGGGACTGCGGGACACGGATCAGGTCCGTGCCGTCTTCACGGCCCTGGCCGGTGATCTGATGACGGAGAAGGAAGCTTTCGCCCCCCGCCAGACATTCAGCCCGGGGCTGTACTCCTCCGCCACCTGGCCGGCCAACCAGCCGATGTGTATGCACCATGAACTGAGTTACACCCTGGAGATTCCCGGCCTAATGCTGTTCGCGTGTCTGTCCGCTCCCAGTCAGGGCGGGGTGACCGCGGTGGCCGACGCGGAACGTGTGCTCCAGGCCCTGCCCAACGCACTGACCGATCGGTTCGAGCGTGAGGGATGGCTGCTCACCCGCAGCTACAACGACGAGATCGGGGCGTCGCTGGAGGAGTCGTTCGGCACCGAGAACCCCGTGGGCATCGAGCGCTACTGCCGCGACCACGCCATCGACTTCGACTGGCAGCCCGACGGGTCCCTGCGCACCCGGCAGCGCCGCAGTGCCGTGGTGCGGCACCCGGCCACCGGCCGGCGCTGCTGGTTCAACCAGATCGCCTTCCTCAACGAGTGGACGCTCGCAGCGGAGGTGCGCGAGTACCTGGTGGACATCTACGGCGCGGACGGGCTTCCCTTCAACACCCGCTTCGGAGACGGCAGCCCGATCGGCGAGGACGTCGTCCAGCTGCTCAACGCCACCTACGAGGACCACACCCGCCGCGAACCCTGGCAGGCCGGAGACCTGATGCTCGTCGACAACGTACGCACCGCCCACAGCAGAGAAGCCTTCAGCGGAGAGCGCCAGGTGCTGGTCGCCATGGCCGAACCTCAGCGTCTGGCGGACGGATTCCCGACCCCGGAGGCAAGCCAGCGATGACCCCCACAACCTCCTCTGCCACCCAGCCCACCGGTCGCCACCGGAGTCCGGCGCCGACCTTCGCCGTGATCTCCGGCGACCAGGTGCAGCAGGCACTGCGCGGGCGTGAGAAGCAGATCGTGGAACTGGTCGAGGCCACTTACCGGCTGCACGGCGCGGGGGACTCGGTCAACCCGCCGTCGTACTTCCTGCGCTTCCCGGACCGTCCGACGGCCAGAATCATCGCCCTGCCGGCCTCCATCGGCGGGTCGGTGAATGTGGACGGCCTGAAGTGGATCTCCAGTTTCCCGGCCAACGTGGAAGCCGGACTCCCCCGGGCCTCCGCGGTCCTCATCCTCAACGACCACGACACCGGCTACCCCTTCGCCTGCCTGGAGAGCTCCATCATCAGCGCCACCAGGACCGCGGCATCCGCCGCGCTGGCGGCCGACTGGCTCAGCCGCGGCAGGCCCAGGCCCAGCCGTGTCGGGTTCTTCGGTACGGGCCTCATCGCCCGCTACATCCACACCTTCCTCGCCGGCACCGGCTGGACCTTCGACAACATCGGGGTGTACGACGTGTCGGCCGACAACGCCGCGGGCTTCCACGGCTACCTCCAGGAGGCCGGCACCACGGGGCACGCCGGACAGGTGACTGTGCACAACAGTGCCGAAGACCTGATCCGCTCCAGCGATCTGATCGTCTTCGCCACCGTCGCCGGCAAACCCCATGTCACCGACCGGGCCTGGTTCGCACATCACCCTCTGGTCCTGCACGTCTCGCTGCGCGACCTGGCTCCCGAGATCCTGCTCGACTCCGCCAATTTCGTCGACGACGTCGAGCACTGTCTCAAGGCCGACACCTCCCCGCACCTGGCAGAGCAGCTCACCGGTAGCCGCGACTTCCTGGACGGGACCCTCAACGACGTCATGACCGGAGGAGTGACCCCACCGACAGACCGGCCAGTGATCTTCTCACCCTTCGGACTGGGCGTCCTCGACCTCGCAGTCGGCAACTACGTCTACGACGAAGTCGCGCTGGCCGGACACCTCCACCTCATCGACCACTTCTTCCACGAGCTGCGCCGATACGGCTGAACTTCGGCTCTGGCACCAGGAGGCCACCGTGCCCGTCATCTCCACTCCCTACGCCTTCAACGAAAGCCAGCTGTATGTCGACCTCAAGTCGATTTTCGGGCGCTCTCTCTACTTGAAGTGCGAGGGCTTCAACTTCGCCGGCTCGATCAAGCTGAAGGCCGCGATCGAGATGGTGGAGACCGCCGAGCGGGACGGGCTCCTGAAGCCGGATTCGGTGCTGGTGGAGTCCTCGTCCGGAAATCTGGGCGTTGCCCTCAGCATGATCGCCGCGAGCAAGGGCTACCGGTTCCTGTGCGTGACGGACTCCCGCTGCAACCTCTCGACCAGACTCCTGATGGAGGCGCTGGGCAGCGAGGTGCACATCATCGCCGACCTGGATGCCAACGGCGGTTTCCTCGGGGCGCGCATCGAGTACGTACGCGCGCTGTGCGCCTCCGACGACCGGTATGTGTGGCTCAGCCAGTACACGAATCCGGGCAACTGGCGGGCGCACTACCGCAAGACGGCGCCGGAGATCGCCCGCGAGTTCCCCGGGCTGGAAGTGCTGTTCATCGGCGCGGGCACCACCGGCACCCTCATGGGCTGCGCGCGCTACTTCCGTGACTGGCACCACCCCGTGCAGATCGTCGCGGTGGACAGCGTCGGCTCGGTGAGCTTCGGCGGCAAGCCGGGCCGCCGGATGATTCCGGGTCTGGGCATGAGCATGCGCCCGCCCCTGCTCGACGAGTCCTATGTGGACGATGTCATCAAGGTCGAGGAGGCGGACACCATCCGTGCCTGCCACCGGCTCGCCAGACACGGGTTCCTGTTCGGCGGTTCCACCGGAACCGTGGTCAGCGGCGCGATGCAGTGGCTGGCCCAGAAGGAGCCGCGCGACCTCACCGCGGTCGCCATCGCGCCGGACCTCGGAGAGCGGTACCTCGACACCATCTACCAGATCAACTGGCTGCAGGACCTGTACGGTGACGACATACTCGACTTCGACGAGGTGAGCGCCGGTACCCGAAGGGCCGAGCCCAGACGCCGGACGTCGGGCCGGCGGCCGAAGCCGTAGAGCACGTCATCACGCGGCGTGAGGCGGCCCGGGCGCAGCGGCGGGTGTGCGCCGCCTGCGCCCGTGGCGGCCGTCCGCGCCCACCCGCCTGACGCTCGCTGGACTCCATGGAGAGGTGACGGGCGCCGTGCCGGCGGAGTTCCGTCATTCCGGCGCACATCCGAGTGTGCCGAGATCCGTACCCGGCAGATGGATCCAGCCCTCCTGCCGGGCAGCCTCGCGCTCTCCGGCTGTGCGCGGCCACACCGTGTCCCCGACCTGGACCGCACGAGCGACCAACGCACAGACCAAGGCGTCGAGATGGTCGTGGCTTTCGGCGCACCTCGCACGCACCGGCTCGGCCAGGGACGCGCCCAATCCCGCCTCGATCGCCCGGACAACGTGCTCGCGTACGGCGCGTGCCTCGGGCGTGGCGCTTTTGTAGCTGTGGGTGAGACGGATCCCCCAACACCGCAGTGCGGCGGCCGGGTAGACCTCGGCGATCGGCCCGGAGCCGTCCCTGGGCACGGCGACACCGGCCGCGGTCAGTTCATCCAGGAGATAGGCGGCCCGCAGTGCCACGACCCCCAACAGGTCGGTGGACACCGACAGCGGCGGCCGCATCGCGGTCGCCTTCCAGGTGAGGTCGTCGGTGAGCCGAAAGCGGAGTGCGTCCAACCCGGGCCTTCCGTCGGCCCGCTGATCGAACCTCACGGGAGGCGGCAGCCGTGCGCCCTGGTGGTGGGCCAGAACTGTCGCCACGAAGTTCGTCGGCCAGCCCAGTGGACAGTCGAGGCCCGTCTTGTCGGCCGCCCGGACGATGGCCAGCAGTTCCTCGTCCCCTTCGGGCACCACGAACTCCGCGGTGACGCCGCCTCCGGAACCCCAGACCGTCCGGCACACAGCGGTACGCCGTGCGCTCGCAGCGAGGTCGACGCCCACCGTCACCGCCTGTCGTCGCATCATGCCGAGATCATCGCGCACCCCGGCCCTGCGTGCGGCCGCCGTCTACAGGCCCGACCGGGCCAAGAAGGTTGACAACACATCGCGTTCGTTCGCCGCCACCCCGTTCGGGCCGTGGCTGCTCGTGCCGGTGACACTCAAAGTCGTGCTCTTCGGCCTGTTCCCTTCGCGCCGGCACGCCGGCGCAGGGTCGGAACCCGGCCGACGTTACGGCTGTGGTGACGAAGCCGTGCGGGCCGCCGGTCCCCTGTGCCGGCGGCCCGCACGGGACCTGCCGGGCCCGGAGCGACCGAGCGTCGATCGTGGTCTGCTCGCATCGGCGGCGACACCGCGGACGGTGAACTGCGGCGCCCGCGCGCAGCCATGCGCTCCGAAGTATGTCCGAGAACGTCACCGTTGCTCGGTTGAAGTCTGTACCGACATCACGCTTGGCTGGTATGGGTAGAACTGCGTACGCGAACGGGCGGAGAGGGATACGTGGCATCCGGTCAGGGCCAGGCCTACGAACGCATGCTGTCGGTGGCCGTGGCAGCGCTCCACGAACGGGAACCGGAGCATCTGTGGCCCCTGATCGCATCCGTCCTGCCGGACGTGTGCGGCGGCGAGGCCCTGATCTACAAACTCGACGAGTGGAACGAGAGCAGCGGCACGGTGGGGCTGTCCCCGGGCGTCGCCGCGACGTTCGACCTGCTCGAGGAGGGGGCCATGGGTCTTCTGCGGGCGGGCTACCCCTTCGCGCACCACTACGCCGGCGGACACGACCTGGTGCCGGTGACGGCGCGGCAGGCGGCCGGCCCCGAGTGGTCCGCGAGCCCCACGGCACGTCTGCTCAGCAAGACGATGGACGTGGACCATGCACTCGCCGTTCCGCTGCCCAGGACGACCACCCCGATCACGGGATGTCTCGTCTACCGTTCCGGCAGGGACTTCGATGACGACGACATACGGATCGGACGGCAATTGCAGCCTCTTCTGGCAGCCGTCGAGCAGCAGCGGCAACTCCTGGAGCGCTGGCGGCGCGTCGTCGTGGCGGGTGCTGCGGGCTCCCCTCGGGAGACGGCCGCCGACTGCGATCTGACCCCGCGCGAAACGACCGTGCTGCTCCTGCTCGGCGATGCCCTGACCGCCGCAGCCATGGGCCGCCGTCTCGGTATATCGGACCGCACGGTACACAAGCACATCGAGAACATCTATCGCAAACTGGGCACCCGAGACCGGATCAGCACGGTGCTCCGCGCCCAACGGCTGGGCCTTCTGCCCCTGCCCGCCTCCCCCGTCCCGGGGACCGGCAGGGCCTGACGGCCGCTCCCCCGGCACGTCGGCGTGGTCCTTCCGCGAGACGACGACCTCGGTGCTCGGGATGCGTTCGAAGAACAGTGCCGCCCCGTGCTCACATGCGGGTCAGAGCAGTTCTGAGATGGCCTTCACCCCCGGTATGAACGCCGGAGCACTGGCCGGGATCAAAGGTAGACGCCCCTGCCGGCGAACAGCGTCTCGTCCCACTCCCGGTCCGCGGCCACGTCCCCCACCACCTCGCGATCCCTCGCTCCGACTCACTGCGCACGGGCCACGAGGAGGGCCACGTCGTCGTGATCGTCGGGATGCCGCAAACCGTACAGCAGGAGGTCGCAGGTCTCCTCCAAAGCGCGGCCGGGCTGGTCGAGAAGTCCGAGGAGAAGGTCGAGGCGGTCGTCGATGGAATGGTGGCGGGTCTCCACGAGGCCGTCCGTGTACAGGACGAGCAGGTCGCCGGGGCCCAGGTCGACGATGGTGGTCTCGAAGGCGACGCCCCCGACCCCCAGTGGGACTCCGGAGGGGAGGTCGAGCAACGTGGGCGCGCCGCCGGGACGGGCCAGTGCGGGCGGCATGTGTCCTGCGTTGGCGATACGGCATCGCCTCTCGTGCGGGTCGTACACGGCGTAGACGCAGGTGACGATGTAGTGCTCCAAGCCGCATGTGATCTTGTCGAGGTGCTGGAGCACCGCGTCCGGGGCGAGGTCGAGATCGGCATAGGCGCAGGTGGCGGTGCGGAGGCGACCCATGGTGGCGGCGGCGTCGATGCCGTTGCCCATGACGTCGCCGACGACGAGCGCGGTCTTCTCCCCGGTCAGGCTGATCACGTCGTACCAGTCTCCGCCGACCTCGCAGGTGGCCTGGGCCGGCTGGTAGCGGGTGGCGAGTTCCAGGCCGGTCCGGTGCGGTGGGTGTTCGGGCAGCAGGCTGCGCTGGAGCGTGAGGGCGGTGTTGCGCACGCTCTGGTACCAGCGGGCGTTGTCGATGGCCACGGCTGCGCGGCCGGCCAGTTCGCCGGCCAGTACGACGTCGTCCTGGTCGAACGGGGCGGGGTTGGTGGTGCGTTTGAGGTCCAGGGCGCCGAGCACCTCGCCGTGGGCGATCAGAGGTACCGCGAGATAGGAGTGGACACCGGCGCGGGCCAGCAATGAGGTGGCCTCCGGGTCGCGGCCGATGCGCTCGAGGTCGTCGGCGGCCACGTGACGGACCAGCACCGGTCGGCCGGCGTGGACACACAGCGTGACCAGGCGATCGCCCTCGTAGGTGGCGAGGTCACCGGGAGGGTCTGCGGCCCGCAGCGCCACGGTGGGTTTGGCCGCCTTGAGCGCCAGGGCACGGAACAGCTCCGAACCGCTGTCGGGTTTGCTGATGCGGCGGCAGGCGAGCACGGAGTCGAGAATGTCCACGGCCACCACGTCGGCGAGCTCGGGCGTCGCGATCTCGGCCAGTTCCCGGGCTGTCTGCTCCACATCCAGGGTGGTGCCGACGCGCACGGACGCGTCGGCGATGAGCGTGAGACGACGCCGTGCCCGGTCGGCCTCCGTGGCCGCGCGGTGCCGTTCGGTGACGTCCACGACCGAGGTGGCCGCACCGAGGACTCGGCCACCGGGGTCCTCCAGCCGGTAGAAGGACAGGGACCATGCGTGGTCGTGATCGGGGTCGGCAGGGGTGCGGCCGACGGCGTACTGGTCGAGCACGGGGGTGCCGGTGGCCAGCACCTGGCGCAGCGCCGACTCGATGGTTTCCATGTCGGGGAGGCTCAGCGTCTCCCTCAGATGGCGGCCGATGTGTTCTCGGGCGGGGATGCCGTCGATGTGCTCCAGGGCGGGGTTGACCAGGAGGAAGCACAGGTCGGGGTCCATGAGCGCCAGGCCGATCGGTGACTGGTTGATCAGCCGTTCGCACAGGGCCAGGTCGGTTTCGACGCGCTGAACGGCGGTGTGGTCGGCCGCGATACCCAGGGCGTAGGCCTCCCCGGCGTCGTTGAGCAACCGCATGTTGCGGAACTCCATCAGGCGCGTGTGGCCGTCCTTGTGCCGGATGGGGAAGGCGCCGGCCCAGCTGCGGCCGGTCTCCAGTACCTCGATGAAGAGACCGACGACCGACTGCAGGTGCTCCGGCTGGATCAGCAGATGTGCCGCATAGGTACCGAGGGCCTCTTTTGCGGTGTAGCCGAAGAGTTCCTCGGCCTGGGGACTCCAGAACACGATGCGCCCGGTGGAGTCCAGCACCACCGCGGCGACACTGAGCATGTCGAGAAGCCCGCGCTCGCGGGGCTGTCCCGGGCCCGACTGGTCTTCGTCGCCCTGGAAGGATTCGTCTGTCATCCCAGGTCTCCCTCCACGTGCCGCGGCGCGACCTGCTGCCCATTTCCGCACGGTTCCATGCCGGGGCCTGGCTTCGGGTACTTCCATGCTGCCTCCGGCCGAGTACCCTGCACAGCCCAGGACGTGCTGCGCGGGCACGCACAGTGGAGCTCGGTGACGCAGCGGATCCATCAGCGGCAGGGTCCCTCCGGCCGACGGCGCTCGGGCGAGTGCAGGCACGTGCCCGCACCACGCCTCGCGCCGAAAATCGCCTTCGCCAACCATTTCGCCGATCCCCGCGCGCCGTCCGGGTGTTGTTGCGCTCCCTGAGGGCTGCACCTCGGGCGAACTCGGTAGGAGTCAGTCGCCGGCGCTGCGCCTCGGGCCATCGCCCGCTCTCTGCGTCCCCGCGCCGGGGAGCCGAAAGCGAGGTGTTGTGGGATGGGCGAGATGATCCTTCCGGTGGCGATCGCGCTCGCCACGGTCTTCGGGGTCGCGGCGGCCGCCAAATCGACCGACCTGGAGGGACTGCGCCGTGCCCTGGTCGACTTCGGACTGCCTTCCCGGACGGCGGCGCCTCTCGGCCGGCTTCTCGTCACATGCGAGTGCGGCATCGCCGTGGGCCTCGTCGTGCAGCCGTGGGCGCGTGGCGGGGGGCTGGGGGCGCTCCTGCTGTTGACCGTGGTCAGCGCCGTGATCGCGTCGAACCTGTCACGTGGGCGAGCCCCCGCCTGCCACTGTTTCGGAGGGCTGCAGGCAACCCCCGTCGGCTGGTCGACCATCGCCCGCAACGCGCTCCTCGCCACCCTTGCGGGCTTTGTCGCCGCCGACGGGCACCCGCACTGGCTCTTTGCGGGACTCGCGGTCGTCACGTCGGCGCTGTGGGCCGGGCTGTGGGCGAAAGAAACCGGGAAGGTGCGAGCGGGCATGCCCGCACCCCCGTTCTCACTGCCGGACGAGTCGGGGCAGGACCGGACCCTGGAGGACTTGCTGACTCCGGGCCGCCCGCTTCTCCTCGTCTTCAGCGATCGCCGCTGCGGCGCCTGCACCGCACTGCTCCCCCAGGTGGCCCGTTGGCAGCGGACGCACGACGGAAGCGTGACGATCGCCGTCGTGAGCGGAGGCCCGCACCCGGAGCCACTCGCCGCGGCAAAGGACGACAGACCGCGACGGCTGCTGGCGGACCCCGACCGCCGGGTGCTCGCCGCCTACGGGATCACGACCACGCCCGGCGCGGTCCTGATCGACGCCGAGGGGATCGTCGCGGCCGCGTCGGCGGTCGGCGCGCCGGAGGTCGGAAACCTGGTCGCCATGGCGCTCCGCCTTCGCGGCAGGCCGACTGCCGCGGGTCGGGTGGTGCTGTTCGCGTCGGCCGCGCTGGTCCCCGCGTTCACCACGGTCTGCGCCGTGGGCCACGACATCGCCTCGCCCGAGCGGCCGCCGGTCCAGGACGACCAGGCGGTTCCCTTCGGATCAGCAGGCCGGTGACGCCTTCGAACCGGCCGCCGGACGTCGTACGTTCGCCTTGAGCTCGCCGTAGATCCCGCCCAGGCGGGTGAGCGCAGGCCCTCGCCACCGACGAGCGCATCGCGCCCCCAGGGAGATGCACGTCTACGCAAACGAGTTCCACCCGCTGGGCGGAGTGGCCGCCGAGATCTTCCGCTTCGGCGTCGAGTGGCTCGAACGCGCCCTGAACGGCGCCCGGGACACCCCCGGGGCCGACCGGCTGCGGGTCCCCGAGGACGGCGCCGCCGTCGCCTTCCGCGCGGCACTGTGGTCCGACGCTCCGACCGAACCTGCACGGCGTCCGATGGGGAATCGGCTCGACCGCATCACCGGCTCGGCATCGACCAGCCCCGATCGGCACCGCGTCCGTGCCCTGACACCCGAAGGCCGCTCAAGGTGCATCCAGGGGGATGCCCGGCGCCCCGCACGCCAGAACACACAGCCGAGCACCCCTCAGGGTGATCCTTATGCCGAAGATCGCCTGAAAGGTCGGGACATGCACTTCTCGGAGCAATGATCAGGTGGCCTGTCGACCCGCGAAAGTCCGGTTGTCCTGATCAAGCCCTGCCAGGAGTTCTTGTGCACAGGCCGAGTGAATGGATCCGCCAGGACCTCGGTCCGGTGCCGGGCCACCCAGCCGTGGGCCCGCCGGGTCCCTCGAGGTCTTTGCCGACATCGGCGCGCCCACGGCGGAGCGAGCCGTGAGGTGGCCCGGCCGGCGGACCGCCGAAAGCCGCGGTGCAGGGCAGTTGAGCGACGCAGGTCTGCCGGTGCCCGTCCCTCCCTCATGGATGCGCTGGCTGCCCGCCATGTACGTCCTGGCGGTCCTGGCACTCGAGCCGATCACTCCCGTCCAGTGGCCGGTGAGCTTCCTGCTCATCGCCCTCCCCGTGGTCGCCGCCTTCGCGTACGGTCCCGTCACCGTCGCCGCCCTCACGGTCTTCGCCGCGGTGTTCGAGGGCGTTCTCGCCGGAACTCCGTGTTGCGCGGGCCGCTCCGTGGGCTATCTGTGGGAGCGCCACTATGTGGCCGCCTACATCTCCACCGCTTTGGTCGGCCTCCTCGGCACGATCCTGGCCGCCCACCGGACCCGCCGCGAGCGCACGCTCGCCACCGTGCGGTCCGTGGCCGAGACCGCGCAGCGCGTACTGCTGCGCCCGGTGCCCCACCGCCTCGGCCGGGTCTGCGTGGAGACCCTCTACCTGTCCGCCGCGGCCGAGGCCCGCATCGGCGGCGACCTGTACGAGGCGGTGCCCACCGTGCACGGAGTCCGCCTGCTCATCGGGGATGTCCGGGGCAAGGGCCTGATCGCGGTGGAAACTGCAGCGACCATGCTCGGCGCCTTCCGCGAGGCCGCCCACGACGAGGCCGATCTTTCCAGGGTGGCGCACCGGGTCGAGATCAGCATGAGCCGTCGAGCCGTGGAGCTGCCCGGCGACGAGATGGCGGAGCGCTTCGTCACCGCCGTGTTCGCCGAGATTCCCGACCACGAGGAGGTCGTCCGCATCGTCAACTGCGGTCACCCGCGGCCGAACGGCTTCTGGAGTGGGCCGGCAGCGGCGATTTCACCGATGCGATCGTGCTCGCCCTGCCGCGCGGCGGTGTTCCGATCGGAGTGGAGGTGGCCCGCGCCCTGAAGGTTCCCCTGGACGTGCTGGTCGTCCGCACGATCGTTGTGCCGGGCGCACCGGAAGTCGGCATCGGGGCGATCGCCGACGACGAGCCCCCGCTGTTCGACTCCGTGGGACTGGCCGCGATGCATCTGGACGAGCACAAGCTCGGCTCGGAGATCGCCGGGGAACGGGCCGAGCTCTACCGATGCGAAGGCCTCTACCGGGCAGGGCGCTCGGCTCCCCGCGTCACCGGACGCACCGTCGTGCTCGTGAACGACGGACAGATCACCGGGATCACCGCCTGCGCCGCGCTGCGCCACCTGCGCCGGCAGGAACCGGCACGCCTCGTCCTGGCCGTTCCGGTATGCAGCCGCGGCGCCGCCCACGCACTGGGCGGCGAAGCAGATGCCCTGATCTGCCTGGACCAGCAGGACCGCCTCGGGTCGGTGGGCGAATGTTATGCCGAATTCGAACAGGTCTCCGACCAGGAGGTGAGGAACGCATTGCGGGAACTCCACACCGCCTGAGGTCGGCGGCCCGCGCGTGCGCCGGTCCGTCGCGGGTACCCGACAAAGTGGGACATCGGACAGGCGCGGGGAGGAGAAGACCATGATTATCTCCGAGTTGGTGATGGTCCCGACCGATGAAGCGGTGCTCACGGGTGATCTGGTGGTACCCGGGCACGTGCCTGCGGTGGTGCTGTTCGCACACGGCAGCGGCAGTTCCCGGCTGAGCGTGCGCAACCGCGCGGCCGCAGCCGAACTGCACAAGGCAGGGCTGGGCACACTGCTGCTGGACCTGCTGAGCGAGCGTGAAGAACGTGAGGACGCCGCTACGGCCCGGCACCGCTTCGACATCCCCCTGCTCAGCCGGCGCCTGGTCGCCGCCCTCGAGTGGCTGGCACAGGAACCCAATACCAGGGACCTTCCGGCGGGTCTGTTCGGAGCCAGCACCGGGGCGGCCGCGGCCCTCATGGCCGCCGCCGAGCGCCCCGAGCGCGTGTATGCGGTCGTGTCCCGGGGCGGCCGGCCCGACCTCGCGGGAGACGCCATCGAACGGGTGGCGGCACCGGTTCTTCTGATCGTCGGAGGCAGCGACGAGGCGGTCCTGGGTCTCAACCGGGAGGCCGCCGAGCGGCTGTCGGCACCGCACGAGATCCATGTCGTTCCGGGTGCCACGCACCTCTTCCCGGAACCCGGCGCGCTCGAGGAGGTCGCCGAGGTCGCCGGCCGGTGGTTCCTGGCGCACCTGAAAGAGAGGCGAGGCCCCGGAGGGCGTCGGGCCTGACATCGCAAGCCCGGGATCAGCGGCGACACCCTCGAACGGCACACCCAAGACCCCTTCATGAAGGGGCTCTTCGCGGTTCGAAGCCCGGTCACCCCGAACCGGACCCGGGTCTTCGCCCGGACGGTCAACTGCTCCCGAGACAGGCGAGTTGATCGCCCGTCACCAGCCGGTCGCGCTCGGCGCCGGCATCCCCCTGCCCTCGCCGCATTCCCGCATCACACGTCCGGCTCACCGGCAGCCGCGCGTTCGGGCGGGAAAGCCCCGCACTCACCTCCACCGGAACCGCCGAAGAATAGCTCCAGGACGACAGACAGGCGACCTGAAGACGATGGCGACTTACCCGATGAATAAATCACCCAAATAGGGGCATTCGTTGCCTAAGGGAAATAATCTCCTCATGGAGAGGAGCCGACAGCGATGTCGTACGCGCGGCAGCCCAGTGGAATGGGCACGCATCCCGAACTTGCGGAGATGCGGGAACGGCTCGAACGCACTGCCTCCAGCGGCTCGGCGATCGCCATCGAGGGACTGATCCTCCTGGCGGGCGCCTACACCGCGATATCACCGTGGGTCGTCCACTTCTCGGGAGCTGAGCCCAACCTCACCATCAACAACCTGATCGTCGGCATCACAGTCGGCCTGATCGGGCTGGGGCTCACCCTTGCTCCGGACCGGATGTTCCGCCTCGCCTGGGTGGTCGTACCACTCGGCGTGTGGCTTCTGATCTCCCCCTGGGTGGTCACCGCGGCCCACGGCGCTGGGGCCGGCATCATCTGGAACAACTGCGTAGTGGGTGCGGTCACGGCCCTGCTGGGGCTCGCCGCCATGGGTCTGACCATCGGTGTCACCCGCCGTCGCACCCCCACCACTGCGTAGCGACGAGCAGCGCGTGCCGTACCCCGGTGACCCCTGCGGGTCGACAGGTACGGCACGCATCCGTCGGACACACGGACACGCGCCGAACGGCGCCGCACCGGCGGCTCAGCCGACAGTCACGTCCAGGAGTTCTTCCAGGCGTGTCAGAACATCGCCCTTGAAGAGCGAACGGCCGTGCGCCACTCGGCACCGCCGGTCGGGGCCGACAGTCGTGAGCCGGTCCAGCGATGCGAGCAGATCGGTCTCGTCGGCTGCGAGGTCCGCGATACCGAGCGCGGCCATCCGGCGCACGCCCTCCGCACCATGGCCCGGCAGGGGCCGGTAACCCACCACGGGAAGACCCGCAGCCAGGGCCTGTACGGCCGTCTGACCCGCCGCGTTGTCGACCAAGGCGCCGGCCGCGTGCATCAGACCGGCCATGTCGGCGACCCAGCCCAGCGCCAGGGCGCCCGGGACCGCCGTCAGGCTGCCCTGGAGTCGTTCGTTGCGGCCGCACAGAACGACCGGGAGGTAGCCGTGCCCGGCCAGCAGCCGAGCGGTCGCGGGGAGGCGGGTGCCGGTCCCCCAGGCTCCCGCGGAGAGCAACACCGGCGGGAGTCCGGGAGCGAGCCGGTCGAACTGCCGCGCCCAGAGCGCTGCCGTTGGCCCCGGCGCGAGAAACTCCGGTGCCACCACCGGCCCGGTGACTTCCGCAGGCGTGGTGATGTCCTGGCGCACCTCGGCGGCGGCCTCGTCCGTGAGGCAGAGATACCGGTCGTTGCCCGGATGGAGCCACTGCCGGTGTACGGCGAAGTCGATCAAGAAGACCACGCTCGGCATCCGAAGCCGCCCCAGAGACCGCAGATGACCGGTCAGCTGGGCGCCGAGATGGAATACGGGGACCACCACGTCCGCGCCGGTGCGTGCCGCGAGCTCCGCCAGGCGGTCGCCGGCGAGGCGGGCCAACGGGACACCGCTGGGGCGCCGCCCGGTCCCACGGCGCAGCAGCACCCGGTGCAGGGCGGCGTACGCCCAGGGGAAGTGCCGCACGGACGAGCGGTAACCCCGCCGGAGGCCGGTACCCAGGCCGTGCGGCAGCAGGCCGAGAACATCCACGATGTGTGCCTCGTGACCGCGGTCCCGCGCGCGACGCGCCAGTTCCAGGGCCACCGTGTCGTGTCCCGCCCCCATGCTCGCGCTGACGATCAGAATCCGCCGCGACTCGTGTCCCGGCCGCGCGCCGGGGTGGGCGGCCTCAGACATGGCCGGTGGCCACTCGCGTCGCCTGTCGTCGCGACGCAGGGGAAAATGCACACATTGGTACCCAATGTCCCTTGTCCCGCTGTCACAAACACATCCGCCTGCTCCATCGTCTCGGGGCGTTCCACTCGTGGAACCCGCGATCCGCCCGTCCGCTTCTTCCCTCTGAACTCGGGAGCAGCCACCTTCCGCCCGTCACTTCGGTGTTCGCCGTCGCAGCTGAGGTCAGCCGCCATGTCACATGCTCCCTCCCGTGTCCGATCCGGCCCCCCTCTGCCCGTGGGGAAGACGCCGGCGTACAAGCCCCGTGGTGTCCAAACGCTTCAACAGGGCACCGCACTCGTGACCGGCGCCTCCTCCGGCATCGGTGCCGCCGTCGCCCGTCGGCTGGCCGCCGAGGGCGGGTGGCGTCTGGTGCTGAACGGGCGCGACCCGACCCGGCTGACCCGTACGGCCGTACAGACGTCGGCCACCGTCTTTCCCACCGATCACGCCCAGCCGGGCGCACACCGGAAACTGGCCGAGTTCGCCCTCGACCGCCTCGGCCGGGTCGATGTGCTGGTGGCCTGCGCCGGCATCGGCTGGGCCGGCGACTTCCGCACCATGCCGGCCGCCGCAATCGACGAACTGATCGACGTCGATGTGCTCGCCACGATGCACCTGATACGGCACCTGGTCCCCCATATGGTCGAAGCGGGCTCCGGGCGAGTGGTCATCATCGGATCCTTCGCGGGAACCGTCGGTGTGCGCGGCGAGGCCGTCTACTCCGCGGCCAAGGCGGCGCTCGGCACGTTCGCCGACGCCCTGCGGTACGAACTGCGGGGAACCGGTGTGGGAGTCAGCCACGTGGTTCCCGGCGTGGTGGACACCCCGTTCTTCGATCGCCGCGGTGTGCCCTACCGGCGGTCCCGGCCCAAGCCGGTCCCGCCCGAGCGCGTGGCGGACGCCGTCTGGTGCGCCGTCTCCCGAGGCCGGGACGAGATCTTCGTACCCGGCTGGCTGAGCCTTCCCGCCCGGGTCCGCGGTGTCGCACCGGCGCTCTACCGGCGGCTCGCCTCCAGGTTCGGATGAGTCCAGGTGAGCTTTCTGACCGTTGTGCTCGCCCTGCTGGCGGCGCTCTCCAACGCGTCGGCCTCCGTCCTGCAGCGCAGAGCGGCGGCGGAGGAGCCGGAGGGCGGCAGGGGGGCGCGTCAGGCGGTGCGGTGGCTCGCACGGGTGCTGCGCCGACCACACTGGCTGGCGGGTGCGGGGATGCTCGCCCTCTCCACCGTTCTGCAGGCGTCCGCACTGGCCGTCGGCAGCCTGTCTCTCGTCCAGCCCCTCCTGGCCAGCGAACTGCTGTTCACCCTGGCCGTCGGCAGCCTGGTCTTCCATCGCCGTCCGAACGCTCGTACGTGGCTGGCGTTCGCGGCCCTCGCGGTCGGTCTGGCGCTCTTCCTGGGCGCCGCCCAGCCCTCGGCCGGCCGGTCCACGGCCCCGGCGGAGCGCTGGCTGGTGGTGGGAGGAGCGGTCCTGTGTCTCGCCGCACTGCTCGTTGCCGCGGCCCGGCCGGTCAGGGGTGCGCCGCGCGCGGGGCTGCTCGGCCTGTCGTCCGCCGTGTCCTTCGCCGCCACCGCCGCACTCCTCAAAGAGGTCACGGGAAGGCTCGCGCAGGATCCGGGCACGGTGCTCGCGCAGTGGCCGCCGTACGCCACCGTCGGTACCGGAGTGGTCGCCTTCCTGCTGCTGCAGAGCGCCTTGCGCGCCGGGACCCTGACGGCGTCCCAGCCCGCTCTCACCCTGGGTGACGCCGTGACGAGTGTGGCGCTGGGGTGGGCGCTGTTCGACGAGCAGATCGCCCTCGGGGTACGTGTGCTTCCCGAGGTGATCGGCATCGTGCTCATCGGGGCCGGAAGCATCGGACTGGCGAGCGCCCCATCGGTCAGCGGCACATGGGACACGGCACCCGGAGGACGGAACGGCTCCGATCCCGGTAGCCAGAAGCCGGCCCCGCAGAGGTCGTGAACCGATACCGAGCCCACGACGGCAAGGAGGCGGATGCGGCACATGCCCGTTCAACCAGGCCACGTCACCGCCGGGCGGGCGGCGATCGCGCTGGCGCCGCTCGTCGCCGCCGGGGCTGCGCACATCGGCCCGGCCGTCACCTGGCTGCCCGGCCTGCGGCGCCGTTTCCTCCCCCGGCTCGCCGGCGCCGGCCGTGCCGACCACATCGCTCTCACCTTTGACGACGGCCCCGATCCGAGGTCCACTCCGCACTTCCTCGACGCGCTGGACGGTCTCGGCGTGCGGGCCACGTTCTTCGTGCTGGGCGAGAGTGTCGTGCGGTACCCGGCGCTGACCCGCGAAACCGTGGAACGGGGGCATGAACTCGCCGTTCACGGCTGGGCCCACGATCGCCCCTGGCTGCCCGATCCCGCACGTGACGGCGCGGAACTGACCCGCGCGGTGCGCACGCTGTGCGACATCGCGGGCCGTCCGCCCCGGTGGTACCGGCCCCCGTACGGGATCCTCACCTCCGGCCGTTGGGCGGCCGCCCGCAGGACCGGACTGAGGCCGGTGCTGTGGACCGCCTGGGGCAGGGACTGGACCGCCGATGCGACACCCGCGTCCGTACGCGCGACCATCGAGGCCGAACTGCGCGGAGGGGGCACGCTCCTTCTGCACGACTCCGACCGCACCTCGGCCGCCGGGTGCTGGCGTGCCACGCTCGGAGCGCTGCCCGGGATCGTCGCCACCTGCCGGGAGGCAGGGCTGTCCGTGGGCCCGCTCGCCGAGCACGATGTGGGGGCGTGACGGCGCATCCACGCAAGTCCGCCGGGCGCGGGTGCCGACGACTGCGGCAGACCCCGGTTCGGGCCCGCCTCGGAGCGGACTGTCGCCATGGGGACGACGCACGCGGGTCGATGCCGGCAGGTCCGGCACCACATCCGTCTCGGCCCCGCCTGCTTCAGCGCCGGCCCCACGGCCGGCCTGCCGTGGACTGCCGGTGAAGGGCCCTGTGTGCGAGGCGCCGGCACGGATCACCGGGCTGATCAGCCACTACCGGGCGCGCACAAGCGGTAGCAGGTGAAAGGGTGCGCCACAGGCGCACACCCATGGGTGTTCAGGATGCCGCCTGGTGTTCAGGACGCCACCCCGGAAGGCCCCGCGCCGCTCACCGTCCGGGTGCCCCCACGGGCAGGCCGTCCATGACGGGGAAGAGCGCGGCGGGCCGCGGCCGTCTGAGGGAGGGACACGTCCGGGCCACGGCGTAGGGGGCGGTCCTGGGACCGCCCTGTCCGCCCACCTGCCTCACCCTGCGGTTGAGGTTCAGCGGCTCACCCTCGACGTACGATCGAGTGACGCCGGTCCGCCGTGTGCACCACGGACGGCGGCGTCTCCCGGGCATCAAAGCCCCGCGCGAGGTGTGGCGGCCTCCACGCACTCGACATGATCACCCCGGGCCGTGTGGTCATGGCGGCGCGTCAAGTCCGGACGGGCCGTCAGGTGGGCCTTGCCGCCCCGGTGGAGACCCGCCTCGAGCCCGGCAACGCCGAGCCCGCCTGCCACCGGATGACCGGGGCCGTCGCGGAGCCGGGCCGCCACAGTCCGCAACCCGATGCACTCCAGTGGAGCAGTCCACGGGCCTCGCACGCGACGGCGATCACCCATGGTGAGGCATCAGCCGGACAGCAGACGCAGCGCACGAGCCCAGGGTTTCCGACATGCCGCCGATCCGGGTGCCGTATAGCGTGCGGGTGACAGGACCTGTTCTGCACCAGGTGGCCTCGTCGCCGCGGGCCGCCTCTTGCCGAGTGCCCGCGGCCGGGTGAGCCGGGCACCGCCAGGGCGGGCAACGACTCCAGAATGGAAACCCCGTGGCCGGCGACCGGCATTAGGACATCGTCGTCATCGGCACCGGCGCGGGCGGCGGCACCCTGGCACACCGGCCGGCACCCACCGGGAAGCGCGTCCTGATCCTGGAACGCGGCGACCGTCTCCCCCGCATGCGCGACAACTGGGACTCCACGGCCGTCTTCGTCAGGGGCAAGTACCGGACCCCTGAGTACTGGTACGACAAGGACGGCAACGCGTTCCCGCCCGAGGTGAACTACTACGTCGGCGGCAACACCAAGTTCTACGGCGCCGCACTCTGCTGCCGCACAGCATCTCCCTGCACAAGGGCATGCCCATCGGCGCCACCGCGCACCAGGCCGGCACCGTCCGGTTCGGGACGGACCCCGAGTCGTCCGCCCTCGACGTCAACTGCAAGGCCCACGACCTGGACAACCTCTATGTCGTGGACACGAGCTTCTTTCCGAGCATCGGAGCGGTGAATCCGTCCCCGACGGCCATCGCCAACGCACTGCGGGTCGGCGACCACCTCGCCGAACGACTGCGTTGACGGGGCGTACGCACGACTCCCGCAGGCGTTGTCACAGGAGGGTCAGCGATGACGACACGGCATATGGACGCGCTGGTGATCTTCGGCGCGACCGGTGACCTGGCCAGACTCGAAACCTTCCCGGCTCTCGTGGGCCTGGTCGAACGCGGCGTCCTCGGCCTTCCCGTGGTGGGCGTGGCGAAGACCGGCTGGAGCCTTGAGCAGTTCCGCTCCTACGCCGAGGCCTCGCTCACCCTCAACCACATCGATCCCACGTCACCCGCGGCCGTCGAGCTGCTCGGACTGCTGCGTTACGTGGACGGGGACCTCGACGACGACACCACCTACGTGGCCGTGTCCGAGGCCATGGGCAGTGGTGAACGCGCCCTGTTCTACCTCGAGGTACCGCCCTCCCTCTTCGGCCGGATCGTCCAGGGGATCGCCACCGTGGAACGGGCGAAGGGTGCCCGCATCATGGTCGAGAAGCCCTTCGGCCACGACCTGGACAGCGCCCGCCGGCTCAACGCCACCATGCAGGAGTAATTCCCCGAGGACGCGATCTACCGTGTCGACCACTGGCTCGGTCTCGACCCGGTGGAGAACGTCCTCTTCGCTCGCTTCGCCAACTCGGTGTTGGAGCCGCTGCCCGACCGTACGCACGTGGAGAGCATCCAGATCACCATGGCCGAGTTCTTCGACGTGTCGGACCGGGGCCGCTTCTACGACCACACCGGCGCCATTCGCGACGTGGTCCAGAACCACATGCTGCAGGTGCTGGCGACCGTGATGGCCGACCCGCCCTCCGGTCCGGGACTGCAGTCCTGGCAGGGCGCCAAGGCCCAGGTGGTCTCCTCGCTGCGGCCGCTCACCCCCGACACCGTCATTCGCGGGCAGTACGAGGGGTATCTGGACGTGGACGGCGTGGGCCCCGCATCGACCGTCGAGACCTTCGCCGCGGTCCGGCTCGCCGCTGACTCCTGGCGCTGGGCCGACGTCCCGATCCTCATCCGCGCGGGGAAGTGCCTCCCCGTGACCGCCACCAAGGTCTGCATCCGCTTTCACCGCCCCCCGCACGACGTGTTCGGGCTGCGCCCGGCGCCGGCCACCAACATGCTCCGGTTCCGGGTCTGGCCCGAGACCCAGGTGTCCCTGACCCTCGCCGGCAAGAAGCCGGGCGGGGGCTGGCAGGCCCAACAGGAGGAGCTGGCGTTCAGCCAGCTTCCGGGCTCGGACATGCGGCCGTACGACCGGCTCATCGGCGCCGCGCTCTCCGGCGACCGCTGGTTGTTCGCCCGGCAGGACACCGTGGAGGCCGCGTGGCGGGTCGTCGACCCCGTCCTCGGCGACGTCGTGCCGGCGCACCCCTATCCCAAGGGCACTTGGGGACCGAAGGAAACCGACGCCCTCCTCCCGAGCGGCGACACCTGGCTCGACCCGGCCGGCTGACCGGCGCCGCGAACCCGCGGCGCCCCCGGGGCGTGCAGCCCACGGCGCATGCCCGGGCTGTCCCCCGGGAGGCGCGGGACAGCGACGGTTCACGAGGTCCTCGTCGCCTCGCCGGCCCACGCGTCACAGCACGTGCACCACGGTGGGCATCGCCTCGGTGAACTCCCGGCGCGCCGGGGTGAGTTCGGCCATGCGGCCGGTGTCCCCCGGGCCTGCTACCCCTGTGGGGAGGCCGACGCCGCGTCGCCTCCCTCCTTTGACGCGTCCTGCGCCTTCTGCTTCGCCGCCTGGAGCGCCTTCAGATAGTCCTCGGGGGACAGCGCCTTGCACTCCGGCGTACCGTCGTCCGCGGTGTCGTCCTTCCTGGCTACAAGGGCGTCCGTACAGGCGGCTATCTGCTCCGCGCTGGCGGCGTGGTCGGCAGTGGTGGCCGGTTTCACGGACCCGTCACTGCCGGAGCTCGCATTGGAGCAGCCCGTCAACACGAACGCGGCGACGGCCAATGCGGCGGCGGTGTAGCGCATGTTCTTCCTCAGGTTTCGGGCAGGTGGAACGCACGCGGCACGATGCCCGTGAGAGCTGTCGGCATCTGCCTGAGTGACCTTGTGGTCACGCGTGGTGGAGCTGCCGGACTTTTGCATTCCAGGCGCGCCGCGTCAACCGCTCCTTCACAATTACCTGGCGACATTTCGATATCACTGTCCGTACGGACCTCCGGGCACCACGGAGCGGCACGGACGCGCGCCCAGGTGGCCGCGGGATGCGGGCCCGCCTCCGACGAGTGAATCTGGGGGTATGGCCGAGCGTCGCGTGATCGTATCCCCGCCCTCCGAGAACGGCGGCCGGCGCGTCCGGGCCGACGGCGAGATCCTGGGGATGGCGTACAGCCTGCACGAGCTGGCGGTGCTCCTTCAGCGTGCCGGGCTGGAGAGCTGGGACGAGGTCGACGTCGCCGAGTCCCCCGTCATCGAATGGCATGGCGGTGGGCCCGAGGTGTGGCCCAGGAACGGCTGAGAGCAGCGTGGGCGCGTGCGCAGACCTGGCCGCATCCGGATTGGACGGGTCCCGGCCTGGCTGAGTGCGCACGATCCGGAGCTGGCGGCCACCCGCAGGGCCGCGCGGACCGCACTGGTGATGCCCGCCCTGTTCGCACTGTGCGGCCAGGTGCTCGGCTCACCGATCATGGCGACCTTCGCGGCCTTCGCCTCGTTCTCGATGCTGCTCCTGGTGGAGTTCACGGGGCCGATGGTGCAGCGGCTGCGGGCCCATCTGGGCCTCGCGGTCGTCTGGGGGGTGCTCATCTGCGTCGGTACGCTCGTGGGCCGCGAGACCTGGCTGGCGGTGGTCGCCACGGTCGTGGTGGGGTTCCTGATCCTTTTCTCGGGTGTCGTCAGCTCTGTCCTCGCGGGTGCGTCGACCGCGCTGCTGCTGGCCTTCATCCTCCCGGTCACCTCACCCGCAGCGCTGTCGCAGCTCCCCGAGCGACTCGCCGGAGCGGGATGCGCAGCCGCCGCCGCGCTGCTGGCGATCTCACTGCTGTGGCCGCGTCCGCCGGCCGATCCGCTCAGCGCACCCGCCTCTCGTGTCTGTCGCGCGGTCGCGGCACAACTGCACACCGACGCCGCCCGGCTGGCCGGCGAGCCGCACGCCCCGAGTGGCCGTGCGTGCCAGGCCGCCGCCGACGAGGCCGCCCGCGCCGCCGACGACCTGCGCCGCACCTTCGACGCCACGTGCTACCGGCCCACCGGATTGTCCGCCGGATCCCGCGCCCTCGTCCGCCTGGTCGACGAACTCACCTGGCTGTGCAGCATCGTGGCCGACAGCGTGACCCCGCGCGAGAACCCGCCGCCCTGCGACCGCGCGGCCCACACCGTGCGCCGGACCGCCGCCGAGACCCTGGACCGAGCGGCCGACCTCCTCGACGCACCACGCGACGCGCCGGGCCCACTCCGCGCCGCCTTGGCGGACCTGCGTTCGGCCATGGCCGACATGGAGCGCAGTGCGACCACCCGACTGCCCATGCATCAGCCGCGCCCCGGCAGCGAGTCGGCGGTCAGCGCCTTCTTCGGCACCCTGGACCTGTCGTTCCGTGCCCAGGAGTTGGGGTTCGCGACGCTCCAGATCGCCGAGAACGTCGACCTGTCGGCGGCCGCCGAACGGCGCAGTTGGCCGGAGCGTCTGCTCGGCCGCGAGCCCGGCAGCCTGAGCGCACCGCTGGCGGCGGCGCGCGAGCGGGCCGCCGCCCATCTGCAGCCCCACTCGGTCTGGCTGCACAACAGTCTCCGGGGCGCGCTCGGCCTCGGCGCGGCGGTCGCCCTGGCGGACCTGGCGGGTGTTCAGCACTCGTTCTGGGTGCTCCTGGGAACCCTCTCCGTACTGCGGTCCAACGCCCTCAATACGGGGCAGAACGCACTGCGCGCCCTGGGCGGAACGATCGCGGGTTCGGTCATCGGAGCCGGACTGCTCCATCTCTTCGGACATCACGGCACGTCTCTCTGGTTCCTGCTGCCCGTGGCCGTACTGGTCGCCGGCATCGCACCCGCCGCCATCTCGTTCGCCGCCGGCCAGGCAGCCTTCACCATCACGCTCGTCATCCTGTTCAACATCGGCCACGACCCCAACTGGCACATCGCCCTGCTACGCATTCAGGACATCGCCATCGGATGCGCGGTGAGCGTGCTGGTGGGCCTGCTCTTCTGGCCGCGGGGCGCCGCGGCGGCGGTGGATCGTGCCCTCGCCAAGGCGTACACGGACAGTGCCCGCTATCTCGCCGGAGCGGTCAAGTACGCCGTCGGCCGCTGCGGCCCCGCTCCCATGCCCGCCGACACCCCCCTGCAAGAGGGCCGCCAGGCGGCCGCCGCAGCCCGCAGACTCGACGACGCCTTCCGCAGCTATCTCGCCGAGCGCGGCCCCAAACCGGTACCTCTGGCCGACATGACCACCCTGGTCACCGGGATCGTCGGCCTGCGCCTGGCCGCGGACGCGGTACTGGGGCTGTGGCAGTGCGACGGTGAACAGCACACCGCAACGGACCGGGCCGACGCGCGTCTCGTCCTGACGGCCACCGCAGGGCGCGTGTGCGACTGGTACCGGGACCTGGCCGCGGGCCTGACGCAGCACACCCCGGTGCCGGATCCACTGCCGCGCAGCTCAGCCGCCGAGGCGCGCCTGGTCGACTCGCTGCGTCAGGACCTCGTCGACGACCGCGGACAGGCCACCGCCACGGCCGTCCGCATCATCTGGACCGCCGATCATCTCGACGCCGCCCGCCGCCTCCAGCCGAGCCTTGCGGCCGCGGCGAGGCCGCACGAACCGCCGGGCGCGACCGGCCCGGGAACGTCCCCCACGACCTGAGCGCGGGAACGGCGGCGCGCAACTGCCCCGGCCCCTGCGCCAAGTGCCTGTGGCCCCCGTCGCGCGCCCGGCCCGGGGCGCAGCGGCCGTCGGCACGGGGCATGCTGGAGGGATGATCATGCTCGCCGCGATGTTCGCCGTGATGGGAGCCGCCAGCAATGCGGTGGGGACCGCGTTCCAGCGCAAGGCGGCGTCCACGGTCGCACGCGGCGGCGGTCTGCGGCTTCTGATCGCACTCGCCCATCGTCCGGCCTGGATGATCGGCATCGGCGGGGTCGCCGGTGCCGCTCTGTTCCAGGCGCTGGCCCTGGTGAACGGGCCGATGGCACTGGTCCAGCCGCTCTTCGTCCTCGAGCTGCCGTTCGCCCTGCTGATCGGCGCTTCGCTCATGCGGCGCCGTCTGCCGCCACCGGTCTGGTGGGCGATCACCGGGGTGGTCGCGGGCCTCGCGCTCGTGCTGGGCTCCGCCGCCCCTTCCGGTGTCGAGGATCAGGCGCCCATGGTGCGCTGGGTCCCGGCGCTGGCACTCTGCCTGGGGCTCATGGCCGCGGCGGTCGCCGTCGCCCGCCCGGGACGCCCCCCGCTGTTCCGGGCCGCCGTACTGGCCACGGCCTCGGCCATCGGCAATGCCCTCACCGCGGCGTTGCTGAAGTCGGCCACGGGCACGTTCTCCGCCCGGGGAGTCGCCGCCTTCCTGACGTCCTGGCAGACGTACGGGTTCGCGCTGACCGGCATCTGCGCCGTCCTGCTGCTGGAGAACGCCCTTCAGGCGGGCTGGCTGGCCGCGTCACAGCCGGCACTCACCATCGGTGACGCCACGGTGAGCCTGCTGCTCGGCATCACGCTCTTCGGGGAGCGGATCCGGACCGGCTGGTGGCTGGTTCCGGAGGCGATCGGAGTCGGTTGCATCCTGTGGGGGGTGCTCATGCTGAGCCGGGTGGTGCCCGCCGTGCACGCGACGGCGGACAGCGGCGGGCGATGACGCCTGCGCCGGGCCGACCTCGGCGTCCGATCGTCCGGCCCGCGCGAGAGGCGCGGCCGGGCGGGCGGGGCGCCGGTGTTCGGGCGCCGGCTCATTCGTCCGCGGCAAGGCGCGCTGCGGTCTCCAGCAGCGCTGCGTGGACGAACGCCCGCGGAAGGTTGCCGGTCAATCGGCGTCGCGCGATGTCGAACGCCTCCGCGTACAGGCCCGGCGCGCCGCAGGCGGCCCGGTTGCGTTCGAACCAGCGGTGGGCGGCGACCGGGCGGCCCTGCTGGTGTTCGGCGAGCGCCATGACGAACCCGCAGAGCAGGGAGGCGTCCTCGGTCTCCTCCAGCGGCCGGTCGTCGTGGCGGAAGCGGTACATGAAGTGGTCGTAGGCCAGCCGGCGGCGGCAGCAGGCCAGTGTGGCTCGTGTGCGCGCGTCGTCCGCGGGCACTGCGCCTCGTACGGCGGGCAGCAGCAGCGCCGCGTCCACGCGCGGGTCGTCGGGTGTGCGCTGCCAGTGGCCGTGGGGGTGCACACAGGTCGCCGAGGTGGTCGCGAGGATCGCGTCGGTGAGCCGGGCGCAGGTGTCGGCGAGTGGATGGGTCGGTGCCGCGTCGGCCATGGCACGCAACCCGGCCACACAGGTCAGCCGGCTGTGCGTCCATGGGCGGCTGTCCAGCTCCCAGATCCCGGCGTCGGGTTCCTGACGGCGAACGGCGATGGCGTCCACCGCGAGTTCGGCGGCCTGCCACGCGGCGTCGTCCAGTCCCTGCAGGCGCTCGGCCGCAGCGAAGAGGAGGAGGGCCTCGCCGAAGCAGTCGAGCTGGAACTGCTCCCGCACCTGGTTGCCCACACGGCTGCAGCCTCCCGGATAGCCGGGAAGGCCGAGTTCCCGCGGTGAGGGGACGGGAGTGCCGTGCACGGTGTAGGCGGGGGCGAGATTCGGGCCGTCGGCCAGCAACCGCTCGCTCACGAAACGCACCGCGGCGTCCAGGATGTCGGGGACATCGGCGGCGGCCGCGGCCTGCCCCGCGAAGCTCTGGTCGCGGATCCACACGTACCGGTGGTCGTGGTTGCGCCCGGCTTCCGAGTGTCCGGGCAGGCTGGTGGTGGCTGCCGCGACCATGCCACCGCCCCGGGTGGTCAGTCCGCGCAGAACGGCGCAGGCGCGCCGGGCGTCCCGCGTGGCGATCGTGTGCACCAGAGCGGGCACCGCCCGCCGCCATCCCTCCTCGGTCGCCGACCACATCGGCTCGGCACGCGGAGCCGTGCGGGGCAGCGGCGAGTCCGAGCACTCGAGGACCAGGTCGTGGTGGTCGCCCGGCTTCAGCAGGATCTCCACGGTCAGACCCTGACCCCGGGCGACGGCGGCCTGTGCCCCCTGCCAGCGCAGTCGGTGGGAGCCGGCGTTCACGTACCAGACGCCGTCGTCGCTGCGGTGTACACGGCTCGGAAAGCTGCGGCCGTAGTCCGCGTGCGGGTCCAGGACGACCCGCACAAGGGCCGGCCCGTCGACGGCCCGCAGCTGCCGAAGGAGCACAAGGCGGCAGGGGTCGCCGGGGAAGGCGAGGGCTTCGCGGCACTCGATGACGCCCTCGCCGGTGACCCAGCGACTGCGCCAGATCAGGGTGCCCTCCTCGTAGTACCCGCCGCAGACGTGGCGGGCCTGCGGGGTGACGGCGTAGACGCCCAGGCCTGCGATGAGCGAGGCGAAGACGGCGTCGTCGTGCCAGCCGGGTGCGCACAGCCAGCCGATGTCACCCTCGGGCCCGATCAGCGCGCCGCGCTCCCCGTCCGCGAGCAGCGCGTAGTCGTGCAGCGCACGGGGCGGAAAGGACGTACTCATGAGTGCTGCCTCCTGGTCGGTGGCGCCCGGCCCTGCCTTCCCGACCGGGTACCCCACGCGAGGAACTCCTCCCGACCGTCATCCGCTCCGGCGGCAGCCGGGACCGACCAAACGCCCAGGGCAGCCGGTCCGTTGTGATCGCTCACGACCGGCCTCGGGCGATCAGCAGAGCGACGTCGTCCTCGCCGCCGGGCGGACGGAGGGCGTCCAGGACGTAGTCGCACGCCTCCTCAGGGCTTCGGCCGTGTGTTGCGGTGAGGGCCTCGAGGAGGGTGTCCAGGCGGGCGTCGATGGGGTCGCGCCGGGTCTCGACCAGACCGTCGGTGTAGAGGGCGAGCTGGTCGCCGGGGCGGAAGGCGACGGTGACGGTCTCGAAGGGGACTCCGCCCACCCCCAGCGGGGCGCCGGTGGGCAGTTCGAGCAACGTCGCCGCTCGGCCGGGTTGCATGAGGGCCGGTGGCAGATGGCCGGCGAGGCAGATGTGGCACACGCCCCGGTGGGGGTCGTGGACGCAGTAGATGCAGGTGGCGATCGTCTGCTCGACGCCCTCGGTCAGGTGGTCGAGGTGTCTGAGCACGTCGGCGGGGGCGAGGTCGAGCTCGGCGAACGCACGGCTGGCGCTGCGCAGCTGGCCCATGGTGGCCGCCGCCTTGACCCCGCTGCCCATGACGTCCCCGACCACCAGGGCCGACTTCTCCCCCTTGAGGGGTATGGCGTCGAACCAGTCGCCGCCGATCTCGCCGACGGCTCCGGCGGGCTGGTAGCGGCAGGCGACCATCAGGCCGGGCAGGTGCGAAGGAAGTTCGGGGAGCAGGCTGCGCTGCAGGGTGAGGGCCGTCTGGCGCTGGGTCTGGTACCACCGGGCGTTGTCGATGGACACCGCGGCGCGGGCGGCCAGCTCACCGGCGAGGAACACGTCGTCTTCACCGAAGGGCTCGGCGCTGTGGGTGCGCTTGAGGTCGAGGGCGCCGAGGACCTCGCCGCGGGCCACCAACGGCACCGCAAGGTACGAATGCACGCCGGCCGTCGCGAGGAGGAGCGTGGGCTCCTCGGGATCCGCGGTGCCCAGCGGGTCCCGGCGGCCGGTGCGGGCGACCATGACCGGCTTACGGGTCTGGACGCACCGGGTGATCAGTCGATCGGCGTCGTGGGCAGCGGCTTCCCCGAGTGGGCCGCCCGCGTGGCAGGTCGCCGTGGGGCGGGCCGCGCTGACGGCGAGGGCGCGGAAGCGGGCCGAGGACGCCCCCGGCGCGCTTCGGCCGTCGAGGACGCTGTCGAGCACGACCACGGCGGCGACATCCGCGAGATCCGGGACGACGACATCGGCAAGCTCGTACGCCGTCTGCTCCAGGTCCAGGGTGGTACCCACGGAGGCGGACGCCTTGGCGATCAGAGCCAGGCGTTGGCGGGCCGCTGCGACCTCCGCGGCGGCCCGGTGTCGCTCGGTGATGTCGATGACGGAATCGGCCATACCGAGCATCCGCCCACCGGAGTCCTCCAGTCGGTGGTACGAGACGGACCAGGCGTGATCGTGATCCGGATCGGCGTGGGTTCGGCCGACGACATAACGGTCCACGACCGGCTCGCCGGTCTCCAGGACGCGCCGCATCGAGCGCTCCATGGCGACGCCGTCCAGGAAGGTGAGGACGTCCCTGACCCGCCGCCCCAGATGCTCGCCGGCAGACAGGCCGTGGATGCGTTCCAGGGCCGGATTGACGCTGAGGTAGCGCAGGTCAGGGTCCAGGATGGCCAGCCCGATCGGGGACTGTGACACCAGACGAGCGGACAGGGCTACATCACGCTCGACCCGGAGCACGGTCGCGTGGTCGGTGGCAAGGCCCAGGGCATAGGACTCACCGACGTCGTTCAGCAGCCGCATGTTGCGGAACTCCACCAGGCGGGTGCTGCCGTCCTTGTGCCGGATCGGGAAGGCCCCGGCCCAGCCGACACCGGACTCCATGACCTCGCCGAACAGCCTGATGACCTCGTCCCAGTGCTCCTCGTGCACCATCAGCCGCGCCGCGAACTCGCCGAGTGCCTCCGCCGGGGTGAAGCCGAACAACTCCTCGGCCTGCGGACTCCAGAAGACCACCCGGCCTTCCACGTCCAGCACCACCGCGGCAACGTTCAGCAGATCGAGCAGTCCGCTGGGCGGCACCGCCGGGCCGGCCGCCGCCCGGCCCTGGTCTGCCCCCGTGGAATCCGCCGCCCTGCTCATGCCCGACCTTCCTCTCACACCCGGTGCCACGGACCGGCTCCTGCCGCGTGGTGGGCGCTGTACCTCACTCCATAGTGTCCCCAGACCGAGTAACCCATCGAGAACCGTCGGAGCCACCGTTCACCGACCGTCGTCACGGTCACGCGACCACCCGTCGACGGAAAGTGTTCGGCTCACGCCGTTCTCGGCCCGCGAGGCGCGAGAGGGCCCGGGCCATCGGGCCGATACGGCCCCCGACCAGGGCACGAGCATTCGGTGAGTCACCCGTCTGCCGTAGACCACCGAGCCCCCTGCGTCCGAACGACGGACGCTGATCGGGGTGCCCGGCGCCCACGCGTCGTCCGCCGTCCGGTGCCGACAGCGCCCGATACACAGTCGCCGACGCAGGAAGAGGATCCGCATGGCCAACGCCTTGTCACGGGACTGGGAACACGCCGTCGTCACCGGCGGCGCCGGATTCGTCGGTTCACACCTGTGCGCCGCCCTGCTCGATTCGGGCGCCGCGGTCACCTGCGTGGACGACTTCAGTACCGGTCGGCGCGGGAACGTGTCCGCCCTGCTGGACCGCCCCGGGTTCACGCTGATACAGGCAGATGTCGCCGCGGGGTTCACCGTCGAGCGGCCTCCCGATCTTCTGCTCCATCTCGCCTCCCCCGCCTCTCCCGCCGACTATCTGCGACTCCCCCTGCACACGATGGACACCGGCAGCATCGGTACCCGCAACGCCCTGGACCTCGCCCACCGCTCGGGCGCCCGCTTCCTTCTCGCCTCGACGTGCGAGGTCTACGGGGACCCGCAGGAGAACCCCCAGGACGAGCGGTACTGGGGTCATGTGAACCCGGTCGGGCCGCGCGGCGTGTACGACGAGGCCAAGCGTTTCGGTGAGGCCCTCACCACCGCCCACGCCGAGGCGAAGGGCACCGACACCGGGATCGTGCGGCTCTTCAACACCTACGGTCCGCGGATGCGCGGCCAGGACGGACGGGCCGTTCCCACCTTCATCCGCCAGGCGCTGAACGGCCAGCCCCTCACGGTCACCGGCGACGGGCGGCAGACCCGCTCACTGTGCTACGTCGACGACACCGTGCGCGGCATCCTCGCGGCGGCCGCACACGGCATGCGGGGCCCGGTCAACATCGGCAATCCCGCCGAGATCACCATGCTCCGCCTCGCACACCTCGTCAGCGAACTGACCGGCGCCTCCTCGGAGATCCACTTCATCGCACGGCCGACGGACGACCCGGCCGTGCGCTGCCCGGACATCACGCTGGCCCGCGGCAAGCTCGGCTGGGAGCCCGAGGTGGACGTCGAGGAGGGTCTGCGCCGCACGATCGAGTGGTTCCGCACCGTCCTCGTCCGCTGAACCCTGCACGTCCCCGGGTGTGTCGCACGAAGTCTTCATCGGTCCTCCCGTCTCGTGGCGCGCATCCGGCCGAGCAGTCGAGACCGCCCGCGTCGTACGGTGTCGTCCGGCCTCCTCGTGGAGGTCCGGAGGATGCGACGAGGTGCCGACCATGTCCGAAGGCCCTGGGCCCACGGCGGCCCGACTCACGGGGCGCCCGGTGACGGGCGAGCGTCCGGTGACCGGTGCGCTCACCGAAGTGACCCTCGACGGCGGTCACGTGGTGATGGTCAAGCACGGCTCCCATCCCGGCGCGGTACGGGCCGAGTCGGCGGGTCTCCGCTGGCTGGCGGACACCGGCACGGTGCATGTCCCGGCCGTGCACGGCCACGACGGGCGATGGCTGGTGACCGACCGTGTCCCGCCCGGCCGGCCGAGCGTCGAGGCGGCGGCCCGCTTCGGCCGTGACCTGGCCGCCCTGCACGCCGCCGGTGCGCCCGCCTACGGTGCCCCGCCACCGGACGGACCCGAGGACGCATACATCGGCCTCGCCCCGATGCACAACGTCCGGGGTGAAGAGTGGCCGGGCTGGTACGCCGAGCACCGGGTGCTCCCCTATCTGCGCCGCGCGGTGGACGAGGGCACGCTGCGCGGCACCGAGGCCGCTGTGGTCGAACGGGTCTGCGAGCGGCTACCGCAGCTGGCGGGCCCCGCCGAGCCGCCCGCCCGGCTGCACGGTGACCTGTGGAACGGCAATGTCCTGTGGGGCGCCGACGGACACGTCTGGCTCATCGACCCTGCCGCACACGGTGGTCACCGGGAGACCGATCTGGCCATGCTCCATCTGTTCGGCTGCCCGCACCTGGGCCGGCTGCTGGAGGGCTACCAGGAAACGGCGCCGCTCGCCGAGGGCTGGAGGGACCGCATCGGGCTGCACCAGCTCTTCCCCCTCCTTGTGCACACGGTGCTGTTCGGCCGCGGCTACGCCGGGCAGGCAGTGACGGCGGCCCAGGCCGCCCTCGCCAGGTGACCGCGGGGCGCGGTCCCGGGAAGCGGAAGTCACCGAACCCGCCGGAGGATGCCCGGCGGTACGGTCACCGGGTCGCCGCACCGTAAGGAGCCTCCGTGTCCCACGCCGACGCGCCGTTCGCATTGCTGCCCGGTGTCGAGGAGTCACCCGTGATTCTTCATGTGCCGCACTCCGCCCGGGAGATACCGCCGAACGTACGGGCCGGCATCCTGCTCGACGACACAGAGCTCGGCCGCGAACTGGACCACATCACCGACGCGCACACCGACGTTCTGGCCGGGCTTGCCGCCACGACCGCGACGGTCACACCCTGGCGGTTCGTCAACCGGCTGTCACGGCTGGTGATCGACCCCGAGCGGTTCCCCGACGAGCGGGAGGAGATGCTCGCCGTGGGCATGGGGGCCGTGTACACCCGCACCACACACCGGGGGGCTCTGCGCTCCGCGGACATCGACCCTCGGCCGCTGATCGGCCGTTACTTCCATCCGTACGCACGGGCGATGACCGCGGCGGTCGCCGGCCGGCTGGCGGCCACCGGGCGGGCCGTCGTGATCGACGTCCACTCCTACCCCACCGCCCGGCTGCCCTACGAACTGCACGGCGACGGCCCGCGACCGCCGGTCTGCCTGGGCACCGACTCCTTCCACACACCGCCGGAGCTGCTCGACCGGGCGCGTGACCTATTCGCGGAGTCCGGCGGGACAGAGGTCGACAGCCCGTTCCCCGGCACGTATGTGCCCCTTGCGTACCACGGGACGGAAGCACGGGTCGCCGCGCTGATGGTGGAGATTCGGCGCGACACCTACATGACCGAACCGGGCGGGACCGCGGGGCCCGGGATCACCCGAATCGCGTCGGCGCTGGCGGCCCTGGTGGACGCCGTGTCCTGAGGTGACCGGCGGTTCCGCTCGGTGCGGTGGCGGACGTGCCGTGGGGACCGTCCGGCGGACGGTCCCCACGGGTGGAGCGGGGGGTGCTCAGCCGGTCGTGAGGGCGGTGTCGTCCACGACGAAGCTGGTCTGCAGCGAGGAGTCCTCCACGCCGTTGAACTTCAGGGTGACCGTGGACCCCGCGAACGAGGACAGGTCGAAGGACTTCTGGCTGTACCCGGAGGCGTGGTTGAGGTTCGAGTACGTCGCCAGCGTGGTCGAACCGGCGGTCACCGTCAGCTTGTCGTACTGGGTGCCCGTGGTGGTCTCCGCCGTGTCGATGTGCAGATAGAAGGTGAACGTGGCCCTGCAGCCGGACGGGATCGTCACCGACTGCGACAGCGTGTCGGTGTGCGAGAACCCGTACCCGTCGAGCCAGGCCTTGTACGAACCGCTGTGCGCCGCCTCACCGCTGTCGTTGGTGATGACCCCGCTCGTCGCGGTCCAGCCGGTGCTGCCCGACTCGAAGCCCGGGTTGCGCAGCAGCTGCGCCGAGGAGCACGAACCACCGGGCGAGCCGACCGTCCAGGTGAAGCTCGCGGTGCCGTTGGCACCCGTACTGTCGGTCGCCGTCACCGTGGTGCTGTAGGTACCCGCCGTGGTCGGGGTGCCGGAGACGACGCCGGTCGAGCTGTTGATCGAGAGACCGGTCGGCAGCCCGGTCGCCGCATAGGTCAGTGAGCCGCCGTTGGTGCTGGACGCCGAGATCTGCAGGCTCACCGGGGTGCCCACGGTCGAGGACTGGCTGCCCGGGTTGGTGACCGTCACTCCCGAGGAGGGGGGCGTGATGTGGCTGCCGACGTTGATCCCGGCGAAGGCGTTGCCCACCCCGGCGTACTGAGTCGAGTTGGTGCCGTAGAGCGCCGCGGCCGCGTTGAGCGCGGCGGTGCGCGCACCGGCGTAGTTCGTGCTGGACGTCATGTACGACGTCAGCGCCTTGTACCAGATCTGCAGCGCCGCGGCCCGGCCGATGCCTGTGACGGCGACACCGTCCGACGTCGGGCTGTTGTACGTCACGCCGTTGATGGTCTTGGTGCCGCTGCCCTCGGAGAGCAGGTAGAACATGTGGTTCGCCGGGCCCGAGGAGTAGTGCACGTCCAGGTTGCCGACGCCCGAGTACCAGCTGTCGGCCGACGCGCCGTCCTTGCTGGGCTTGTCCATGTACCGCAACGGGGTTCCGTTGCCGTTGATGTTGATCTTCTCGCCGATGAGGTAATCGCCGGGATCGACGCTGTTGCCCGCGTAGAACTCGACACCGGTGCCGAAGATGTCGGACGTGGCCTCGTTCAATCCGCCGGATTCACCGGTGTAGTTGAGGCCCGCGGTGTTGGAGGTGACGCCATGGCTCATCTCGTGACCGGCCACGTCCAGCGAGGTCAGCGCGTGGGTGCCGCCCGAGCCGTCGCCGTAGGTCATGCAGAAGCAGCTGTCGTCCCAGAACGCGTTGACGTAGGCGGAGCTGTAGTGGACGCGGGAGTACGCCGCGACGCCGTCGTTCCTGATGCCGTTGCGCCCGAAGGTGTTCTTGTAGAAATCCCACGTCATCTGCGCGCCGTAGGCGGCGTCCGCCCCGGCCGTCTGGGTGTTGGAGCCGGACCCGTTGCCCCAGACGTCGTCCGAGTCGGTCATCAGGGTGCCGGTGCCGGAGGTGCCGTTGTTGAGGTTGTACGTCTTGTGGCCGCCGCGCGTGGTGTCGTACAGCTGGTGCGTCGAGCCGGACAGCGTGGTGTTCAGCGTGACCGTGCCGCTGTACTGGGTGTTGCCGGTGCCGGTCTTGATGTCCTGGTAGCGGTGGAGCTCTTGGCCGGTGGTGGCGTCCGTGATGACGTGCAGCCGGCTGGGCGTACCGTCGTCCTGCAGCCCTCCGATCACCGTCTCCCATGCGAGCTTCGGGGTGCCGTCACCCGCCCAGATCACCTTTCGGGCGCTGTCCGTGGTGGGCTTCTCGGCGTCGAGGGCCTTGGCCGCCTTCAGCGCCTTCGCCTCGGCGGCCGACTCCGCGAAGGCCGCGGCGGTCGTCGGGACCTTGATGGGGCGCTTGTTGTTGAAGGTGGAGCTCACGGTGCCGGTCGCCACGGAGGCCGGCGGGGTGTGGACGACGAGGTCGCCGCCGAGCACGGGCAGACCCGCGTAGGTGCGCTCGTAACGGGTGTGGAGCGTACCGTCGTTGTCCTTGACGACGTCCTTGACGACGAGCTTCTCCTTCGAGCCGAGGCCGAGGGAGCGCGCAGTCCCGGTCGTCTTCTGTGTCGCGCCCTTGATCAGCGCGGTGTGCTGGGCGGGACTGAGCTTCGCCTCGAGTCCCCCGGTGCGCAGGGGGCTTGCGTGGGGAGCGGGCTCGGCGGTGGCGGGAGCCGCCTGGATGCCGACGGCGAGGAAGGCGGCGGTGGCCGCCAGGGCGCCTGCTGCCGTCGCCCGACGGGGGATACGTCTCACTCGTACTCCTCCTGCTGCGGCCGCGAGTCCTACGGCCGGTGACAGACCGGGCAGACGGGATGTGCTGTCCGGGACGAGCTGAGCGGTGCGGGGAACCGTGACCGCGGCAGGACCGGACACGGCCCGCGCCGACGGCTGGAGGCAGAGTGACACCTTGAACCGTTCATGTCATTCAAGAAAGAACGATTCGAGGGTTATCCCTCGGCTGACGACCCTCCGCGGCGCCTGGGGTGCGAACCGGGGCCGGGCGAAACGGCCGCGACCACACATCAACTCACCTTCCGTGTCCACGTCGTCACATCGGGTGCCATGTGCGGTGAGGACTCGCCTCTCGGGATGCGCGCGGCGTCATCTCGATGAAAGGTGAGGGAAAGGTGGTGTCCCGCCCGCGACCGTCCGCGGGTGCCACCACTGCGGATCGACTCGCATAGGAGACAAGATGTCGACGTCACAGCCTGATGCGTCTCGTCGTCCGTCCGATGATCACGCCACTCCGGACGATCTGCTGCACGTGGCCCCTACGGAGACCTCACCGGACGACCTGGTCCTCGCCTCGGGCAGGGACATCACCCCCAGCGCCCTCGCATGGGCCGAGCGCAAACTGGCCTCCGAAGGTCACGCCGCCCTCGACAAGCTGCTGCCCTGACGCTCCCGATCCGGACTCACCGCACCGCAATGCCCACTGTGGCGCGGTGACTCCGGATCGGCGGCAGTCCCGGGGCCGTCATCGCACCGTCACGCGGGCACGGGCAACCCGTTCTCACCGTCCGGCTTCTGGGCGCCGTCCGTCCGAGCCTCGGCGACGAGCAGTTCGTCCGCGGCCGAGATCGCGTCGCGCACGCTCCGAGTTCCCATCATGACGCACAGCGTGTAGCTGACGTCCTCGAGTTCCCGCACCCTTTCGGGCGTCTCCCCCTCGGCAAGAGCGATCCGCAGGGAGGCGTACCGGGTCAGCATCCCTCTGACGACTTTCGAATCCGGAACGAGCACAACCAGGCCCTCTCTCTCGATTTTCGAGCCGGATGCCCCGTAACGGACGGTTCATGGACAACTACGTTCGCTGGGGGGCACTTTGACATGGTATCGCCGCGCGGACCCGAGTACGTCGCACAACTCCCCCTGGCCCACCCCTAGCCCACGTTCCACAGGAATCGATGGGTGTGGATGCCGAAGTAAGGGAAGGACTGGATCCGTGCGACGCCATCGACCTCCCGCACCACGTCGTTGACGAAGTCGAGCAGTTCACGGGACCCTGCGCAGACGACCTCCACGAACAGGTCGAACCCTCCCGACGTCAGCACCGAGTAGACCACTTCCTCGTGGACGGCCAACTCCTCGGCAACAGCCCGCGGATCACCGTCGACCCCGACGCCGAGCAAGGCCATCGCCTGGCCGCCCATCCGCATGGGATCGGTGACCCCGACCACCTGGACGACCTTGGAGTCCAGGAGCCGTTGTAGTCGCTGACGGGCCGCGGAAGCGGAGAGGCCGACCCTGGGGCCGAGGTCGGAGTAGGCGATACGGCCGTCGATCTGCAGCTCACGAAGAATGGCCCGGTCGATCTCGTCCACGCTGTTCCTTTCCGGTGCTCGTTGCCCTGCCCGGCGTTGTCAATCAGCCGAACAGTTCGGACAGGGCCTCGCCGAACACCTCGGTGTGGGTGTCGACGTCCTTGTCGGTGGTCGCCGGGCACATCAATGCCATGTTGTGGAACGGAGTGAGCAGCAGACCCCGGTTGGCCAGATAGAGATGGAGGTAGTCCTCCAGGTCGGTGTCGGAGGCGGCCGCGGACTGCGTGCCGGTACGCGGGGCCGGGTTCGCGAAGCGGTATTCGCTCCGGGCGCCGAGCCGGGAGACGGACCACGGCAGGTCCCATCGTTCGATGCCGGCCCGCACGCCGGCCTCGAACCGCCGCGAGAGCTCGTCCATCGCGGCGAACGCCTGGTCGGTGAGGACGTCTTCAAGGGTCGCCCGCGTCGCGGCGACCGACAGAGCGTTGCCGGCCAGGGTGCCTCCGACGCCGCCCATGTCGACGAGGTCGAGGTCCGCGCGACCCAGCAGCAGCTCCGCCAGCTCCGCGGACAGTCCGTACGCACCCGCCGGAATGCCGCCGCCGATGGCCTTGCCGATGGTGAGCATGTCCGGCTCCAGACCCCAGGCTGCGGTGCAGCCTCCCGGACCGGCGGAGAACGTGTGTGTCTCGTCGTTGATGAGCAGGGCGCCGGACCGCCGGGTCAACTCCCGGACCCCCTCGAGGTATCCCGGCTCGGGCAGCACGATCCCGATGTTGGTCAGCGCGGGCTCCATGAGGACGGCCGCCACATCGCCGTGCGCGAGCTCCCGTTCGAGCTGGTCGAGATCGTTGAACTCGGCCACCCGGCTGGTCAGGGTGACGTCGCAGGGCGCCCCCACATTGCCGGGCCGGGCGGTCCCGCGCCCGTCGGGTCCCACCACGATCAGCGATTCGTCGACACTGCCGTGGTAGCTGTAGCTGTTCACGAGGATCTTCGGACGGCCTGTCACCGCCCGGGCGAGCCGTATCGCCCACCGGTTGGCGTCGGTCGCCGTCAGCGAGAAGCTCCAGCGCGTCAACCCGAAGCGCCGGGTCAGTTCCGCGCCGACCCACTCGGCGTCCTCCGTGGGCAGCATCGCGGTCGCACCGCCGAGATCCGTGAACCGCTGCTGCACCGCCGCGGCGACCGCGTCCGGGGAGTGCCCGGCCATCGCGCCGGTGTCCCCGAGGCAGAAGTCGATGTACTCGTGACCGTCGATGTCCATGACACGGGCACCGCGGGCGGCGGCCAGATAGCGGGGGAACGCGCCCGCCGTCTTGTTCATCCACGTCATCGGCACCCGGCCGAAGAGATGGTCGGCACGTGCATAGGCGGCCTTCGAGCGCGGGTTCTGCCGTTGGGCTTCGACGCTCTCGCGGGCGAGGAGCCGGCGCAGTCGGACGCGGTCCATGGGCATACCCCAGACTTCCGGCGACAGGTGATGGCGTGGACTGTACGGCGGATTTACGCACCAGAGCAATCACATACAGCAGAATCCGTTGGGTAGACGATGGAAGCGTGCGTCAAGCCGAATGAGCGAGCACAGCGCACCGCTCGAAACATCACGGAACCCGCTCGCCCGGCAACGCTCCGCAAGGGTCGGTTCGTGGCGACAGAAGGCGTGTCTCGTCGATGTGGTGTACATCCACGCCTGCGCGGGCACTACGGTGGGACAAGCGATCATGACCGACCTTGCCTCCGGTCCTCGCCAGGTGCGCGGACCATACTGGGAGGCGCCCCTCGTCCTCACCCCCGCAGAGTGATCCATGGCAAAGTCACCCACCGCCCCCACCACGGCTCCCGACACCGTGTGGCTGGCACGCGGGCGACACCTCGGCCCGGGCGCCGAGGAGACCGTCCGCCGCCGCCTGTGGGAGCTGAAGAGCAGCGACGTCATCCAGGACCATCTCGAGTTCGATGCCTCCGGTGACGATCCGACCACCCAGCGCGCCTTCGAGGCCCGCTGGCTGGTCGACGACGACATCGTGGTGCGGGCCCGACTGAACGTCGAGGCGGCGTCCGACGCCAGTGACGACACGCGGCACTGGATGCTGGTCGCCGAGGCGGACCGGCCCTGGGACCTGAGCTGGCCCTCACCGGCCACCGTCTTCTGGCCCGAGGAAGCCGACGCCCCTTGGGACCACGACATCGTCCCGGGCCTTCGCTTCCGCGAGATCAACCCGCTGCCCGCGGACGACCGCGCACTTCGGCGTCTGCTCAAGGAGTGCGCGCGCCACTCGTGGAGCATCCATGTGGTCGTCCACGAGGCGATGACCCCGGACGAGCGGGGACTGCGCCCGCTGGCGCCGCTGCTGCCACCCAGCCTGCGCCACCGCATCATGGAGCACCGGGCCGCGCCCGAACAGTTCCAGGTGGTCAACTGGGCGCTCTACGACCTCGGGGTGCGGGTGCCGCGCGGTGGCGCCGTGGTGCTCCCCAGGGGCCCGGCCGCGGCCGGTTCGAACGACAAAAGCTTCAGCGTCCGCTCGGTGTTCCTCGACGGCTCGCTGCCCACAGAACTCATCGAGACCGTACAACGTGCCGCCCAGTCGCCTGCGCCCCTCCCCGACGGGGCGCCGGAGGCGCTGTCCGAACTGCGTGAGCAATGGCACCTGACGACCCTGCAAGAGGAACTGGCGATGGCGCGCAGCCAGGCCGCCGCCTACGCCGAGGCCCTCGAGGCCATGACGAGGTCGCGCGATCTGTACCAGGAGGCGGCCGAGCTCGCGCACGAGGCATTGGCCGCCTACCGGGAGTCCTACGGCGCACTGCCGTCGCCACGTCAAGAACCGCGCAAGCGGGAAGGATTCTCCTTGCGTTCCCTGGTCAGGCCCCTGGACCGGATGCGCGAGGGCGCGAAGCTGCTCCGTACGTCCGGAGCCGAGGACGGTGCACCCGGCACCACCTCCCCGGACGGAGAGTCCGCGGCGGCCGGACCGGGCGGCGAGTCCGCCGCGCCGGGTTCTTCGGCGGAGCCGTCGGAGGTCCGCGACCGGCAGTAGCGGGACCACCACGGCGGCGCCCGTGTGCGCACCCGGGGGAGGACCGGCCCCGCCGCACACCGGGGGGAGGGCATGGGCGGGGCCGGACGGCTCGGGGGCACCAAGGGGGGAGGGCGCCCACGAGCGGTCTGCGGTTGCTGGTGCCCGCCCTCGTACGAAGTATGCGTCTGCTCCGTGCCTGAATTTCATCCGCCCGTATCAGTACGCGCGGCACCGTGAACAGAGCCTGGCGCAGGTCCGCAATCGGCGGGTGTGACAGGCGGTTCGGGGGGTTGCGAACGGCGGCTGGTTGAGCGTGCATAAGTGTGCATGGCCTTACGGGAGTTGCGATATGGTCTTCGGGTGAATCTGACTGAGTGGGCGCGAGTGCAGGGGATTTCTCCTCACACGGCGTATCGGTGGTTTCGTAACGGGACGCTTCCCGTGCCCGCTCAGCGTGTCGGCCCGCGCACGATCCTGGTGAATGTGGAGGCCAACGCCGCACCGGAAGCGGTCGGCGGGCTGGGCCTGTATGCCCGTGTCTCCTCCCACGACCAGAGTGCGGACCTGGAACGCCAGGTTGCCCGCTTGTCGGCGTGGGCAGCGAAGGCCGGTCACCGGGTCGTCCGCGTGGAAGCCGAGATCGGATCCGGGATGAACGGCTGCCGGTCCAAGGCCCGTCGCCTGCTGGCCGATCCGGATGTGACCACCGTCGTGGTGGAGCACAAAGACCGACTCGGGCGCATGAACACCGAACTTGTGGAAGCCGCTCTGTCCGCGCACGGGCGCCGCCTGGTCGTGCTCGATGACGGCGAAGTCGAAGACGACCTTGTGCGCGATGTGGTGGAGGTTCTGACGCTGTTCTGCGCCCGCCTGTACGGGCACCGGTCGGCGAAGAACCGCGCCCGCAGGGCACTTGAGGCGGCCGAGCATGGCTGAGCCGAAGAAGAAGCCGCTGAGGTCGATCGATGCGCCGTTCGTCGCCCTCGGGCCGTCCGGGGTGGCGGATCACGAAGGCCAGCCATGATCAGTGGGCGCTGTCCCGGCGTGCTCAGCTCGCCCACATCCACAGTCTCGAAGCGGGCGTCCAGACGATCGCGCACCGCTTGTCCCTGCCGGTCGGCGAGAAGGGAACCAAGCGGGCACCGGGCGGCTACCGCACCCGTCAGGAGTGGTTCGCCAAGACCCGCCGCCTGCACCTGCTCGGGGACCGGCTGACCGCCGAGCGGGCCGACCGTGAAACCGGGCGCGTCCGCGTGGCACGCGGCGGTAAACGCCTGCTGGGCACCCGTCACCACCTGGACAAAGCCCAGCTCACCGAGGCCGGATGGCGTGATCGGTGGGAAGCCGAACGCTGGTTCATCCAGGCCGATGGGGAGTCCGGGAAGCGCTGGGGCAACGAGACGATCCGCGTCACGGCGGACGGCGAAGTCTCCATCAAGCTGCCCACGCCGCTCGCTCACCTG